>JAKOZM010000157.1 GCA_029779995.1 Actinomycetes bacterium | reverse complement strand
CTGTTGTGATACGCCAAATCGGAAAGCCTGCCTGCATGCCGGCCGCGACCCAGGTACGAGACCACCTCCGTCGGCGGCACGATCGCTTCGGCCTTGAAGATCAGCGCGGGTGCCGCGATCCGCGCCACAGTCCGCAGGATCTGCGTGATGGCGTGTACCTCCGGTTGGTTCTGGCAGTTCGTCCCGAGTCGCTTCCACAAGAAGGCGATGGCGTCCAGACGCAGGCAGTCGACGCCCCGGTTGGCGAGGTTGAGGATGATCTGCACGAACTCGCTGAGCACGTCGGGATTGGACCAGTTGAGGTCCCACTGGTAGGAGTTAAAGGTCGTCCACACCCAGCGGCCGAGTTCGGGATCCCAGGTGAAGCTGCCCGGCGAGCTCTGTGGGAAGACCTCCGTGAGGTTCCGCTCATAGGCGTTGGGCATCGTGCGATCACCGAACGTCCAGAAGTAGTCACGGTAGTGGGCGTCACCCGCGCGGGCGGCACGAGCCCAACGGTGCTCCTGCGCCACGTGGTTGAGCACGAGGTCGAGGGTCAAGGAGATTCCCGCATCATGCAGGCGCATCGCCAGTTCAGAGAGGTCGTCCATGGTTCCCAGGTCGGTGCGCACCTCGTCGTAATCCATGACCGCGTACCCACCGTCATTGGGTCCCGGCCGCGTTTGTAGCAGGGGCATGAGGTGCAGATAGGTCACCCCCAGGTCCTGCAAGTACCCGATGTGCTCGATGGTGTGCGACAAGTCGCCGGCGAAGCGCTCGGTGTATGCGGCATAGCCGATGGCATCCGACTTCTGGAACCAGTCGGGCTGCAGCAGGCGCTGCCGGTCGCGTTCCCGCAGGGGCATGGAGCGGGCGCGATGCGCCATGGCGATCTGGTGAACCAGCCGCGCGATCAGGGTCGGATCTGCATACACCTGACCCAGGCCCGCCAGCAGATCGCCACCCCACCGATCCCAGCGGGCCAACACATCCCCGGCGTGCACATCGTCGCCGAGTTCACGCTGGAGATCGGAGCGGACGGCGGAGGTGGTCACCGCCTGGGGTGAGTGGATCAGTGTGGTCACGGCAGGCATTCCTTGTCAGCGTTGTGAGCAATCGTGGTACTTAAAGTATGGCATGTAAACACTTACGGCATTTGTGGCGGTCAACTTGAGTATGCGGCCAACTTTCGCTGCCAGCAATGGATAGTTTGTAATGTAAGCGTTTGCAGAAGGGGACATTTCGGTGGGAGTGAGTATCCAGGACGTGGCCGCGCGGGCGGGTGTGTCGACAGCCACGGTCAGCCGGGCGCTGCGCAACCTGCCCAACGTGTCAGGGGCGACCCGGCGGCGGGTGCTCGAAGTGGCAGAGGAGTTGGACTACGTCGTGGCCCCGGTGGCCTCGCGCTTGGCCAGCGGCCGCACCAATTCGATCGCCGTCGTCGCCCCCTACATCGGGACGTGGTTCTTCGGTGAGGTGCTGACCGGGATCGAAAGAGTCTTGCATCGCGAGGGCCTCGATCTCCTGCTGTTCGCTGTGCCCGATGAGCGATCGCAGGAGGACTTCTTCGGGCGTATGCCGCTGCGTCGTCGGGTGGACGCCGTCATCATTCTGACTCTGGGTCTGAGCGCCGACCAGCAGGATGCGCTGCGAGGACTCGGTGTTCCCATCGCGTCTGTCGGTGATCCGCTGGCCGACACGTTCAGCGTCGGCATCGACAACGAGGGGGCAGCCCAGACCGCCACCCATCACCTGATCAACCTCGGACACACCCGCATAGCCATGATCGGCGGCGGTTCGTCGTTCGCGGGCCGTTTCACAGCTCCCCGCCAGCGCCAGCGTGGCTTCCGTCGGGCAATGGCCGATTCTGGACTTCCAGTCCCCGACGAATATGACGTGGACGGCGAGTACGCGGTCCGGGGCGGCGCCAGTGCGATGGCCGAGTTGTTGTCGCTGCCGACACCTCCGACGGCGGTATTCGCGCAGTCCGACGAGATGGCGGCCGGTGCCATGCAGACGATGCGACGGATGGGGGTCAGGGTGCCGGAGGACATCAGCATTGTCGGCTTCGATGACCACGAGTTGGCTGAAGTGCTCGATCTCACCACGATGGCCCAGCCCGTCGCCCAACGCGGCGAGATCGCGGTCCGGGCGGTGTTGCAGGCGCTGGCTGACGGACGTTCGCAGACTGAGCCCGGCCGGGAACTGGTGCACACCCGCTTGGTGGTGCGTTCCTCAACTGCCTTCGAAACCGCTCGGGAAAAGCGGTAGATTCGAGCGTAATCGACATTCAATGAGGTGGATCATGACCGAAACTGCGGCACCGACCAGTCTGTTCATCGGGGGACAGTGGCTGCGCACTCCGGCCAGTTTTGAGGTGATCGACCCGTCGGACTACGGCGTGCTCGCTGAGGTGTCCGACGCCGGCGTGCAGGAGGGCCTCGAGGCCGTCACAGCCGCCCACGAGGCATTCCAGACCTGGTCGGTGACGCCGGCGCGCCAACGCGCGGAGGTCCTGCGCAAGGCGTGGGAGATCATGACGGCTGAGGCCGAAGTGTGCGCACGGCTGATCGCTTTGGAGAACGGCAAGGCCTGGCGTGACGCCATGGGCGAGACGATCTACGCCGCGGAGTTCTTCCGCTGGTTCTCCGAGGAGGCCTCGCGGATCGAGGGTGGCTTCCGGTACGCCCCGGCCCGGGACAAGACCATCATCACCGACCACCGGCCGATCGGTGTGGCTTTTATGATCACGCCCTGGAACTTCCCGGCGGCGATGGCAACGCGCAAGATCGCTCCGGCGCTGGCCGCGGGGTGCACCTGTGTGCTCAAGCCCCCGCATGAGACGCCGCTGACCGCTCTGTGGATCGCTGATGTGCTGGCACGCGCCGGCGTGCCCGAAGGAGTCGTGAACGTCATCACGACGACCCGGACCGCGGAGGTTTCCAGTGCCATCCTGGCCGACCCCCGCGTGGCGACGCTGTCCTTCACGGGCTCGACATACGTCGGCAAGATGCTGCTCAAGCAGACCGCTGAGCGAGTGCTGCCGTCCAGTATGGAACTTGGCGGCAACGCGCCGTTCCTCGTGCTCGAGGGCGCCGATGTGCAGGCCGCGGTGGCCGGCGCGATGATCGCGAAGATGCGCAATGGTGGATCGGCGTGCACCGCGGCCAATCGCTTCTACGTCCACGATTCCCTGGTGGAGCCGTTCAGCGCCGGGCTGCAGGAGGCGTTCGCTGGCCTGAAGATGGGGCCGGGGATCGATGAGGCCACCGACCTTGGGGCGATGGTCTCGAATCGCGAACGGGACAAGATCGTCGCGTTGCTGGATGAGGCTGCTGGCGAGGGGGTGGAGATCATCTCCGCTCAGCAGGCGCCGAGCACCGGTGCGTTCGTGGCGCCCGCCGTCGTGCGCAACGTGGAGCACGGGTCGACGCTGACGCGCAACGAGATCTTCGGCCCGGTGGCGCCCATCGTGGCGGTGTCCAGCACCGAGGAGGCCGTGCGGATGGCCAACGACACCGAGTTCGGGCTGATCTCGTATGTGTATGCCGCCGACCCCGGTACCGGCGTGCGAGTGGCCCGGCAGATGGAGTCCGGGATGGTGTCGGTGAACCGGGGCATCGCCAGTGACCCGGCGGCCCCATTCGGCGGGATGAAGGAGTCGGGCCTGGGCCGCGAAGGGGGCTTCGCGGGCATCCACGAGTTCCTCGAGACGCAGTATTTCGCCGTGGACCTGTAGTTTCGCCCCGTTTGCGCACGTTGGTTCACTTCCCGCTAGGACGCTCGTAGCGCGAGGTGAACCAAGTGGCGTAAACGCACGGTCAGACGTTGCGCCGGTACTGCCCGCCCGCCTCGAAGAATGCCTCGCTGATCTGGCCCAGTGAGCAATGACGCACCGCTTCCATCAGGGCGGCGAACACGTTTCCGCCGTCGGTCGCGGCCTGCTTCAGAGCGACCAGCGCTGCGGGCGCCTGCTCCCGGTGGCGAGCGTGGAAGTCAGCTAGGCGCTGCAACTGGGATTGCTTCTCAGCCTCGGTCCCGCGTGCCAGCTCCAGATCGGCGATCGGCTCAGGGCTGTCGGCGACGAACGTGTTCACGCCGATGATGGGCAGGGACCCGTCGTGTTTGCGGTGCTCGTAGAGCATCGACTCGTCCTGGATCTTGCCGCGCTGGTAGCCGGTTTCCATCGCGCCGAGCACCCCGCCGCGGTCGGCGAGCCGGACGAACTCGGCCATCACGGCCTCCTCCACCAGATCGGTGAGTTCGTTCACGATGTAGGAGCCCTGCAACGGGTTCTCGTTCATCGACAGGCCCCACTCCTGATCGATGATCATCTGGATCGCCAGCGCACGGCGCACCGAGTCGGCGGTCGGCGTGGTGATGGCCTCGTCGAAGGCATTGGTGTGCAGCGAGTTGGCGTTGTCATAGAGGGCGCACAGCGCCTGCAGTGTCGTCCGGATGTCGTTGAACGACATCTCCTGGGCATGCAGGGAGCGCCCCGACGTCTGCACGTGGTACTTGAGCTTCTGGGCACGCTCGTCGGCGCCATACAGATCCCGCATGGCGATCGCCCAGATGCGCCGGGCCACCCGGCCCAGCACCGTGTACTCCGCATCCATTCCGTTGGAGAAGAAGAAGGACAGGTTCGGGGCGAAATCGTCGACCTCCATACCGCGGGCCCGGTAGGCCTCGACGTACGTGAAACCGTTGGCCAGTGTGAACGCCAACTGGCTGATCGGGTTGGCGCCCGCCTCAGCGATGTGGTACCCGCTGATCGACACTGAGTAGAAGTTGCGCACGTCCTGGTCGATGAACCACTGCTGCATGTCGGCCATCGCCCGCAGGGCGAACTCGGTGGAGAAGATGCAGGTGTTCTGGCCCTGATCCTCCTTGAGGATGTCCGCCTGCACGGTGCCGCGCACACTCGCCAGGGTGCGCGCGCGCACGCTCTCAGGATCCTCGTCGGGGTGGGCTGCCACCTGCTGATCGATGGCGACGTTGAGGAACATCGCCAGGATCGCCGGTGCCGGACCGTTGATGGTCATGGACACCGATGTGGTGGGGGAGCAGAGATCGAAGCCGGCGTACAGATCACGCATGTCCTCGATGGTGGCCACGGAAACGCCCGATGTGCCGACCTTGCCGTAGACGTCCAGGCGTGGTGAGGGATCGCGACCGTAGAGCGTCACCGAGTCGAAGGCGGTCGACAGACGGGTGGCTGGCTGGCCTTCGGACAGGAGATGGAAACGCCGGTTCGTGCGCGCCGGATCGCCCTCGCCGGCGAACATCCGGGCGGGCGCCTCGCCCGATCGTTTGACCGGGAAGACCCCGGCGGTGAAGGGAAAGTAGCCGGGCAGGTTCTCGCTGCGCAGGAACCGTACGACGGCACCGGGTTCGTCGTCGGGCGGCAGGGCGACGCGGCGTACCAGCGATCCGGACAGGGTCTCCCGGGTGAGCGGCGTGTGGATCTCGCGACCCCGCACGGTGTAGACGAGTTCTTGGCCGCTGTAGGCCTGCCGCGTGCTCGGCCAGCTGTCCAGCGCGGCCCGCACGTCCGGGTCGATCATGGCGGCCTTGTCGGCCTCGAGGTCGTTCAGAGTGCCAACGAGGGCGTTGGTGTGCCGCACGTGGTCCCAGTCACGGACCGCTTCGACCTGCTCGGCGGTCCGAACGCGGTAGCCCCGCACCCGCTCGGCGATCTCGGCCAGGTAGCGTTCCCGTCCCCGCGGCAGCACGCTGGCCACGTCGGTCGAGGTCTTGGTGGCGACCGTGGGTAGCCGGGATTCGAACTCCGGTAGGCCGTGCTCGGTGAGTAGTTCCTTGAGGTACTGGTAGAGGGCAGTGACCCCGTCGTCGTCGAAGCGGGCGGCGCTGGTTCCGAAGACCGGCATGTCCTCCCAGGAAGCCCCGAACTCGGCCCGGTTGCGCAGCACCTGGCGTGCCACGTCGCGGCGGGCGTCCTGCGCGCCTCGGCGTTCGAACTTGTTGATGGCGATGGCGTCGGCGAAGTCGAGCATGTCGATCTTCTCCAGCTGAGAGGGGGCGCCGAACTCGGGCGTCATCTCGTAAAGGGCCACGTCGACGTGATTCACCACGCCCGCGTCACCTTGGCCAATGCCGGGCGTTTCCACGATCACCAGGTCGTAGCCGGCCGCCTTGCACGCAGACACCGCGTGGTCCAGGCAGTGCGGGACCGAAGGCGCGCCGCGGGTGGCCATCGAGCGGAAGAACACCACGTCAGGATCGATGGTGTTCATGCGGATCCGATCTCCGAGCAGAGCACCGCCCCCACGTCGCCTGGTGGGATCGATGGCGAGTACCGCCACGCGGATCTTGTCCTCGCTGTCGCGGCGCAACCGGCGCACGATCTCGTCGGTCAGGCTCGACTTCCCTGACCCGCCCGTGCCGGTGATCCCCAACACGGGCACGTCGCGGGTGGGCAGGTCCCACTGCGTCCCGTTCTCGATCAGGGTGATGGCGCGGGCCAAGTCCCGGCTGGATCCGGTCTGCAGGGCCGCGAGGTCAGGCGGGTCGGTGAGTGCCACGTCACAGTCGGCGATGAGTTCGTTGATCATGCCGGGCAGGCCCAGTCGTTGGCCGTCCTGCGGGCTGAAGATGCGCACGCCCAACCGGGCCAAGGCCGCGATCTCCGCGGGGACGATGACCCCGCCCCCGCCGCCGTACACCTTGACGTGCCCAACGCCGGCCTCATCGAGTCGCGCGCGCAGGTAGCCGAAGTACTCGATGTGCCCGCCCTGGTAGGACGAGATCGCCACCCCCTGCACGTCCTCCTGGATGGCCGCGGTGACCACGTCCTCGACGCTGCGGTCGTGGCCGAGGTGGATCACCTCTGCGCCCTGGGCCTGCAGGATGCGGCGCATGATGTTGATGGCCGCATCGTGACCGTCGAACAGGGATGCGGCGGTGACGAAACGGACGGGGTGTTCGGGCACGTGCATACCTAGATAGTAGGAAGTCCAACTATCTGGCGTCAATCGATTTTGCTAGGCTGCTGCCATGCCGCTGTCTCGAGATCCCGTCGCTCAGGCGCAGCAGCACTGGGTCGAGCATGGCTGGGCCGATGCTGCCGACGGGATGGCCGCTGTGACCTCCTTGATGCGTGCCCAGCAGATCGTGCTCAGCCGGGTCGAGGCGGTGCTCAAGGGCTTTGACATCACTTTTGCCCGCTACGAGGTGCTGATGCTGTTGCTTTTCAGTCGGCAGGGCCGCTTGCCGATGCGCGTCATCGGGCAGCGCCTGCAGGTCCACCCGACGAGTGTCACGAACGCGGTGGACCGCCTTGAGGTCGCGCAGCTCGTGGTGCGCAAACCCCATCCCAGTGACCGTCGCGCGACGCTGATCGAAATCACGCCCGAAGGCCGACGGGTTGCCCTGGCTGCCACGTCGGCTCTGAACGATTCGGTGTTCGGCGACCTCGGGCTGGTCGATCCTGCCGGGTTGGTCGAAGATCTCCGCGAATTGCGCTCGGGGGCCGGCGACTTCTAGTGCGTTGCTCATGGGGCGGGCGTCCTTAGTGCTGCGATTCCACGCTGTTTGATTGCCCTGAGGCCCGCTCTCACGCGCCTGACCGCCGCTCGACGAGGAGGTATGTCAGTCACGGGGACTTAACGTGCGTCGTACTGACATGTTCAAGACCGCGACAGCCGGGCCCGCTCTCACGCGGTCCAGCCGAATAGCCGCCGAACGAATGGGGGATGGCATACCCCTGGCCACAGTCGGTCGGCGGCTGCTTCGGGTTGCAGGACAGGCACCGGCGAAAGGGATGATGTCGGCGCAGAATCCCGCTTCGGCACACCGTGTCTGCCAGCCAGGCCCACGGCACACCATCCGTTTGAAGCAGGTCGGCCGTGGGTCGCACCTGCGATGCCGACGGAATACCGCGGAGGGTCACCGGGTTGACATAGTTGAACCCTCAACCAAAGGACTGCCTGATGACTCTCTACGCCGACCCCGCCATGGACCTGGTCTTCGACGGCCACACGACCTACACCTTCGACCCCGCGCCGTTGCCGGCTGACACGGCCGAGCGGCTGTACGACCTGGTGAAGCACGCCCCGACCGCATTCAACGCCCAGCCGATGCGACTGTTCGCGGTGACCGAACAGACCAAACCGCAGTTGCTGCCGCTGCTCGCCGAGGGCAACCGCGCCAAGACCGAGATCGCTCCGCTGACACTGATCGTGGCCGCGGATCTCAACTTCCACGAAAATCTGCCGCGCGTGCTCCCGAACGCGCCCCAGGTACGCAACCTGTTCCTCGACGAAGCCAACCGGCGTGACTTCGCGATCCGCAACACCTTCCTGCAGTTCGGTTACCTGATCCTCGGGATCCGGGCGCTGGGCTTTGGCGCTGGCCCGATGACCGGCATCAACGGCGATGCCATCAGCGAGCAGCTGTTGCCCGCTGGCTATGAGGCGCTGGCAGTGGTCAACGTCGGCTACCCGGGCGATGATGCGCACTTCCCGCGCAACCCGCGGCTGGCCGTCGACGAGGTCATCACCGCGATCTAGGATCGCTGATCACGGCAACTGAGCAGGCTCTGCCCACAAGTTGATGTGCGCGTCTGTGGCGTACTGATCGATCTCGGCCAGTTCGTCATCGCTGAACGCGGTGTTGCCGACGGCGGCGAGGTTCTCGTGCAACTGCTCGACGCTGCTCGCGCCGATCAGAGTGGTGGTAACACGACGATCGCGTAGGGTCCACGCCACAGCCAGCTGCGCCACAGTCTGGTCGCGGCGGGCGGCGATCTCCTTGAGCGCGCGCACCGAATCGACGTACGCCTCTGTGAGCCAGGCACGATCCAGGGACTCGTCGCGGGAGGCCCGCGACCCGGCCGGGATGCCATCCAGGTAGCGCTCGGTCAGCATCCCCTGCGCGAGGGGGGAGAAGCCGATGCATCCCACCCCGAGGTCATCGAGGGTGTCCAGCAACTCCTCCTCGATCCAGCGGTTGAGCATCGAATATGACGGCTGGTGGATCAGAAGCGGAACCCCCATGTCGGCCAGCATCGCGGCCGCTCGGCGGGTGCGACTGGGGGAGTAGGAGGAAATCCCCGCGTACAGCGCCTTGCCCTGCTGAACCGCCGTTGCCAGCGCACCCATCGTCTCCTCGAGGGGGGTGTCCGGATCGGCCCGGTGGCTGTAGAAAATGTCGACGTAGTCAAGACCCAGGCGCGACAGGCTGTCGTCCAGGCTAGCGAGCAGGTACTTGCGCGCCCCACTGAATCCGTACGGTCCGGGCCACATGTCCCAGCCAGCTTTCGTGGAGATGATGAGCTCGTTGCGGACCGATGCGAAATCCTCGCGCAGAATCCGCCCAACGTTGATCTCGGCACTGCCGAAAGGTGGACCGTAATTGTTGGCCAGATCGAAATGGGTGACGCCGGCGTCGAACGCCGCCCGCATCACGGCGCGCTGCGTGGCCAAGGGTGTGGTGTCGCCGAAGTTGTGCCAGAAGCCCAACGAGACCTGGGGCAAGGTGATGCCACTGTCGCCGCACCGACGCTGCGGCATGCGGCCGTCGTAACGGTCGGGGTCAGGGGTGAACTGATCGAGAATCGGCATGTTCATATCTTCCCGGGTGGGGGCCGTGGCATGCATGGGCGAAGTGGACAATCCCGCGGTGGGCTCGACAGTCGCGGGAGGCGCGCACCTACCTGTGTCAGGTGATGTACGGCAGTGACACCTGTCCCCGATGCTGAACTGACATCGTTATCAGTGTCGTGGCAGGAGATCGTGATGTGATGGCTGCACGCGTTTGAAGAGCGGTCCATTGTCATCCGGCCCTGCTACCGTCGGGTACTGTGACAACGATGGACAGGGCGAATGTACGTCCTACCATGCGAGACGTCGCGAAACTGGCCGGAGTGAGCATCAAGACCGTCAGCCGGGTGGTGAATGACGAACCGGCGGTCTCTGATGCGCTGAAGGCCAAGGTGCTCACCGCGGCTGCCCAGCTCGGCTACCGGCCGAACTTCACGGCGAGCACGCTGCGCCGATCGTCCAACACGACCCGGACTATCGGCCTGCTTCAGCAGAACGTTGCCAACCCGTTCTCCGCGGCCCTGCTGCGAGCCATCGAGGATGTCGCCCGGCAACGGGACGTGATGGTAATCTCGGCCAGCGTCGACGAGGACGATGACCGCGAGCGGCGATTGTCCCAGGCGTTCCTGGCCCGCAACGTGGACGGCCTGATCATTGTGCCCACGGCGGGCAACCACAGCTATCTGGCGCGGGAGGTCGATCGCGGCACCCCCGTTGTCTTCGTCGATCGCGCCCCCGCCGGCATTGATGCCGACACAGTGTCCTCAGAGAACATCGTTGGGTCACGACTGGCGCTGGAGCATCTGATCGCCAGCGGCCATCGCAGGATCGCCTACATCGGCGATCACAGGCGCATCTCCACGGCATCGGAGCGCCTGCTCGGATACCGGGAGGCGTTGGCTGCTGGCGGTCTGGCGTCGTCGCCAGAACTGGTGATCACCGGCGTGCACTCCGAGGACATCGCCGAACGTGTGGTGCGTTCGCTACTGCTCAGTCGGCGCCCGCCAACCGCTCTCTTCACGGCGCAGAATCTCATCACCATCGGGGCGGTGCGGGCACTACGAGGTCTGGATCTGCATCACAAGATCGCGCTGTTCGGCTATGACGACTTCCTCCTTTCGGACCTTCTCGACCCGCAGGTCGCTGTCGTCGAGCAAGACATCTACCGATTGGGGCAGACTGCAGCCACACTGCTTTTCGATCGGCAGGAGGGTAGACGCACCGGTCCCGGGGAGCACATCCGCATTCCAACGCGCTTGATTGTCCGATCCTCGGGGGACCTACCGCCTACCTAAGGAGTTCAGATCGTGCCGCAGGCGAACTTCCTGCCCATGTTGACGGGGTCCTTCGGTGCGCCTGCCGCGGAGAACCCGACCGTGGCGATCGTAGAAGCGGCATATCGGCATGCAGGCCTGCCGGCCCGCTACATCAACTGTGAGGTGCACCCCGACGATCTCGATGCCGCCATCGCGGGGGCGTGGGGGATGGGCTGGCGTGGCTTCAACTGCTCGCTGCCGCACAAAGTTGCCGTCATCGCCTACCTCGACGAGCTGGCAGAGTCGGCCCGCCTCATCAGGGCCGTCAACTGCGTGGTGATCGGTCGCGATGGCAAGTTGACCGGTTACAACACCGACGGTCAGGGCTTCATCGTCTCCTTACGCACGGTCTGCGATCCGGCGGGTAAGCGCGTTGTCGTGCTTGGGTCCGGTGGTGCTGCTCGAGCCGTCGCGGTCGAATCGGCGTTGGCCGGTGCGGCGCACGTGACGGTGATGAGCCGCGACCCGGGCCCTGGACAAGTGGTGGTCGATCTGGTCAGGGCTGCCGGCGGCAGCGGTGACTGGGGCAAATGGCACCCGGGGGAGGCGATCGATCCCTTGACAGAGATTCTGGTCAACACCACTCCCGTGGGCATGTTTCCGGAGGTACACGCCGTGCCCCCCATCGACTACAACTCGATCCTGGCCAGCATGTATGTGGCCGATCTGGTAAGCAATCCTCGGCAGACGCAATTCCTGCTTCGATGCGCGCACATGGGAGCCACGACCCTGTCCGGCACCTACATGCTGGTGAATCAGGCAATCCTGGGTGTGGAGATGTGGGCTGGGGTCAGGCCAGATTTCGCGGTGATGCACAACGAGTTGGTAAAGGTGCTGTCATGAGTTCGGATGTGAGTAAGCGGTCCTGGCTGTCCAAGGATTCATGGGGCAGCGCACTGTCGGCGTGGTCGGTCCTGTCGACCCTGTCATTCTTCAGTGTGCTCAGCCTGGGCAGCGCGCTATCCGTCGGGTCCACGGGGTCGATCCTGTCCATCGGGTCGTCGGGGTCGGTGCTGTCGATCGGGTCGTCGGGGTCGGTGCTGTCGATCGGGGCCAGCGGTTCCGTCCTGAAAGTCGGTCGCCGCGCCTAGCGGGCTCACCCGCTGGATCTTCGATCCCGGTGCCCCCTTTGCGCAGGACGTGACGACAATTGGCTCAGTATGAGCCAAAGGCCAGGGGTCGCACAGGGTACAAGTCGTCGCTATCGCTGGCGGGCTGCTGTGGGCGTGCCCGCAACAACCGGCTGATCCGGGCAAGTCGGCAGTTGTTGCTGTGACACGCCGCGGGAATTCGCACCGTCTGCCCATTCCCGGTCAAGTTGGTCGTCGCCGGGCGCCACTGATCCTGCTGGTGGCTGTTGGTGGTGGTGCTGACGCTGGGCGTCCGGCCGGCCCCCGTGGGGCCGGCTCAGGTTCTTCGCCGCACAGGCACACAGCGCGGTATGCCGTCGACCATCTCGATGGTGAATCGGCCGTTGTGCAGGTCACGGTGGCAGCGTGGGCACAGCAGACACATCGCATCCACATCGGTGAGCCCACCGGCGGCCCAGCCGACGATGTGGTGGGCGTGGCAGCGCCGGGCCGGCTGCCCGCAGCGCACACACCCCCGATCCCGCGCCGTCAACGCCGCCCACTGGGCGTGACTGGCGCGGCGCTGGGCACGGCCCAACGCCAACGGTATGAAGCTGCCCGCCCGGCGTTTGCCCAGGATCACCGACACCACCGCAGTGCAGGTCAGCAGGGCGAACGTGTCCGGGCCCAACAGCGTCCCGTCCTCCAGGCAGGCACCGGCGCCGTCGGGCAGCTGATCGGCATCCACTAGCACCGTCACCCCGGACACCCCCAACGGCCGGGTGTTGGCCTGCGCGGCACTGACCAGGTCGTCCAGGGCGTCGGCCAGGCGCTGGCTGGGGGTGCGGTCATCCCCAGGACGGGGCGGGTCGGTGAACGAGGTCAGCGCGTCGCGTAGCCGGGCCCCGGCGATCTGGTCCAGGTGCCCATCCACCCGGAACAACCCGTTGCCCAGGTCTGACAGGTGCAGGCCGCGTTTGGCCCGGGCGCCCCGCAGGTCCTCATCGGGTGCCTCACGGCGGTCCTGGGTGATCAGTATGTCGAGGACCTGGGCCAGCACCACCGGGTCGATCACCGCCGCCGCCGCCACCAGATCCGCCTCCAGCTCCGCGAAGCGGGGCAGGCGACCGGCGGCGCGGCACAACAGGTGCACATGCCGGCCGGTGCTCTCCCCAGCCCGGTAGGCGCCGGCGACGTGCGGCATGGACCGCAGGTCCCGGGCCCGCCCCACGATCGCTGAGCCGACCGCCCGGTTGTTCCCGGTCAACGCGGCCACCATGGACCCGGTCGTGCCGGCGGCGAACAACCGGGAATCCTGCTGCGCGTCGCTCACCCCGGCGACCTGGGTCTGGTAGGCCTCCAGCATTGTTTGTAGCCGGGCGGTGGCCTGCAGGGCACCCAGGCGCTGATCCACGCTCA
>JAKOZM010000120.1 GCA_029779995.1 Actinomycetes bacterium | reverse complement strand
GATTGGGCACTTGTTGTGGTGACACGCCGTGCGGGATCGCACCTTGTGCCGAATGCTTGCAGTTGCCGAAACCGCCCGGGAGGCCACAGCAAGAAACCGCCGCCCCAGCAATTGCCAGGCACGGCGGTTTCCCACCTACGGATTAACTGCTCTTGCGGGTCCTGCGGGAGTTCGCGATCTCGCGGTCCAGCTCGACCACGTTCTGCTCCTTGTGAGCGGCGGCCGCCTTCTCGGCAGCAGCCTTCTCCTTCTGGGTGGCGTCGGCCAACTCATCGGTGCGGCGCCGATTGCGCCGACCCTCTGCGGCCTTGGCTGCGCGCTTGTTGGCCGCGTCCTTCTTGGCTGCGGCTTCCTTCTCGACCTTCTCTTGGCGCGTCTGCTCGCGGCGCTCAAGTTCGTCTTTGCGGACCTCCGCGCTGCGCTTCGCCTTCTGCTCGGCTTGACGTGCCTTCTCAGCCTTCGCCTGCGCCGCGGCCTCACCCTCAGCCTCGACGCGCTGCGCCTGGGCCTCGTGGTCAACGGCCCGCTCCACGCTGCGAGTAGCAGCCTGAATGGCCTTACCTCGCCGCACGAGCTCCTCATTGCGCAGAAGCCCCCCGGCCATCTGCCACACCGACGACTCGACCTTGCGGAAGCCGACGGCCGGCGGCCACTCGCTGTCCGCTCGGCGGGTTACCCGCTCCACCGCTGTCAGCGGCAGCCGAGTGACCTGCAGGCCGCGATTGAGCCAGCGCTGCGTGAACGAGTTCTCCGAGACCTCGGGGTCCAGAGCCTGCGCCCGCGCCCGCTCCCGATCGGCCTCGGTCTCGAGGTCGGCGGCACGACGGCGCGCGTCGGTCTTCGTGCGAGCAGCATCCACTTCCTGCTTGTGGGCGCTCACTTGAGCCCGTTGGGCGTCAGCGTCGGCGATGCCCTTGGCACGCTCGGTCTGCTCGCTGATCAGTTCCTTCTCCTTGTTCTCCTCGCGCGCAACCCGCGCCTCTTCTTCCTGCCGGGCCTTCTCCTCTAGCAGGCGGGCACGCTCGCTGGCTGCCTCGCGCTGCTCCTCGGTGGCTTCCGCCAGCTCCTCCTGGGCCTGAGCCCGATCGGCGGCGATACGTGCCTCCCGGGCGCTGTCAGCCCTTTCGCTGTGCAACCGGCCCTCGCGCTGCAACGTCTCCTGGCCAGTCACCGAGCCAGCGAACTTCTGCACAGCTCCGGTGACACGATCCAATGCTTCTTGTTCTACGGAATCCAATTTGATTCTCCTTTCCGTAGCCATCGACTACCCCGGCCCTATGGCGCCATGCGCACAGTGGTGCAAACCACATCGGCGTATGTCCCGCGACCCGGGGGGTATTGATCGCTCGTAACCACCACAGAAAGGAGTTCCCCTGTGGACTCGATGACTACGACCACTGACAACGAACAATCAACCGTGCAGCAGGCGAAGGAGGAGGCTGCGACGCAAGCCCGCTCGGTAGCGCAGACCGCTTCGGAGCAGACACGTCATGTCGCCTCCGACGTCGCGCAGGAAGTGAAGACGCAGCTCTCAGACCAGAAGAGCAAGCTCGCTTCCAGCATCCGCGAGATCGGCGACGAGCTCGACCAGACGGCCCAGTCCGGTCAGGGCACCGTTGCGAACCTTGCGGGCGAGGCGGCCAGCCGCACCCGGCAACTGTCGCAGTGGATCGACACCCATGAGCCGCGCGACGTGCTCGTTGAGGTCGAAGACTTCGCGCGGCAGCGCCCCGTGGTGTTCCTGTTGGGCGCCGCAGCGCTGGGCTTCCTGGTGGGCCGTGTGACCCGCAGCGCCGTTTCGGTCGCCCGCGACAACACGTCGAAGCAGACGTCGGGCACCATCGACCTGCGTGAGGCCAACCTGCCCGGCATGCCCGTGATGGAGCCGGAGGGCGCTTCGATGCAGCCCGCCGCCGGCATTGCGTCGGATGCCCACCTGACCGGACAGCGTACGGACACTCTCTCCGACTCGGCCGGCCCGCTGCAGCAGCGCGCCTTCGACGCTCAGTCGGCCTACCCGAAGAGCGACCAGCCGATCGGCGTGGGTGAGGTGCTGCCCGAGACCGGCACCAGCATCGGACAGGTTCGCCGGGACCAGTCATGAGTAGCGCGGACAACATCGACGTCCGGGAGAAGCAGACACCGTCCCCGGAGCAGCCGCTGTCGGAGCTGATCTCGAACCTCACCGAGGATACCTCCAGGCTTTTCCGGCAAGAGGTAGCGCTGGCGCGAGCGGAGATCAAGCAGGAAGCCTCCGTCGCGATGGTCGGCGCCGCCATGATGGCCATGGCCGGCGCCCTGTCGGCCGTGGCGTTGATCCTGCTCTCGCTGGCGGCCGCTGAGGGTCTGCAGCGTCTGTTCGACATCGATCTCGCCTGGTGCTACTTCATCGTGGCGGTCATCTGGCTGATCGTGGCGGGCGTGCTCTTCTCGAAGGGCAAGAAGAAGATCGCTGAGGTCAACCCTAAGCCTGAGCGCACGGTCGAGAGCATCAAGGACGCTGCGGACACGTTGAAAGGACAGTCATGAGCATGAGCAGCAGCAGTAGCACCGGTAGTACCCCCGAAGAGATTCAAGAGGAGATCGAGCGCACGCGCCAGGATCTCAAGGACAATGTCGATGCGTTGCAGGAGAAGGTCAGCCCCAGCGGCATGGCCAACCGCAGCGCCGAGAAGGTGAAGGATTCAATGACGCAGGTGAAGGACAAGATCATGGGCTCGGCCGACTCCGGAGTCTCCTCCGCGAAGGAGACCGTGGCTTCAGCCCGGGACACCGTCAGCGAAGTGCCGACGCGGGCTCGCCGGACCACGCAGGGCAACCCGCTCGCCGTGGGCCTAGGGGCTTTCGCGGTGGGCTGGCTGATCGGCTCGTTGCTGCCCGCGTCGCAGAAGGAGCAGGACGCTGTGCAGAAGGCGGTCGACAGTGATGTCGTGAAGCCGCTACAGGAGACCGCGCAGAACGTGGTCGCCTCCGCGCAGGAGAGTGGCAAGCAGGCTTTGCAGGAGGTGGCGCAGGAGGCCAGGTCCGGCGCCGAGCAGGTTAAAGAGACTGTGAAGCAGTAAGTACCTGCTGCCCCAAGAAAGGTCCCCTTCCGCAGATGCGGAGGGGGACCTACTTGCTCTCCTAGGATCTGGCGAGTTCGCCGGTCCGTAATGCCTTGCCAATTGTTGGTGTACCGCGCTTCGTGTCCACATCTGGTTGAGCCCGGTTAAGATCATTACCGACCGGAGGCGGGCCGTGGCGGCGTGTCTCACCGGACTTGGGCCAGTCTTGGTCACGCGCCAACCAGAACCGGTAACTGATGTCGACGCTGGGATTGGTGGTTAGATCCGCCCTGATTGGGCACAAGGTGCGATTCGGTACGGCGTGTTTCAGCAACGAGTGCCCATTCACCGCCGGCACTCCCCGGCCATGGCCCTGATTGGGCACAAGGTGCGATTCGGTACGGCGTGTTTCAGCAACGAGTGCCCATTCACCGCCGGCACTCCCCTGCCATGGACCCGATTGGGCACAAGGTGCGATTCCGCGCGGCGTGTCTCAGCAACAAGTGCCCATTCACTGTATAGCCCAGGCTTTCGGTAGCACAGGTGGGTCGATCCGGTAGCAGGCGTGGGTGTATCCGGTAGCGCGGTGGCTGCTCAAGGATTGCTTTCATCTGCAGCCAACGGATGGTTGCGGCGGATGGAAGGAACCAGATGGCTGACTACCGGCTGATCATGACGCTGCTCGTGCAGCAGCGTCCGTACCGGCAGATCGAGGTGATGGCGGGCTGTTCGCACCGCGCTATCGCGAGGGCCCGCCGGGTGCTCGAGGCGGAGCGGTTGAGCACTCCCGCGCAGATCGAAGCACTCACCGTCGAGGACCTGGACCGACTCTTCGCGGACGGGAGGAAGGCCGTTTCGGAGGATTTCGTGCCGGTCGATGTCGAGAAGGTCGTGGCTGCGCGTGTGGGGTCGAAGAAGCCGCCGTTGAAGGTGCTGTGGGCGCGGTACTTGAAGTCCGGGGACGTCCCGGGCGCACGGTTCTACGGGTATGACCGGTTCTGTGAGATCGTCACCGAGCATGTGCGCACGCATGACCTGACGGCTGCGATCGCTCACGTGCCGGGGCACACGATGCAGGTGGACTGGGCGGGCACCCGGATGCACCTGACCGACCCGGTCAGCAGACGAACGACGGCGGTGTCAGTCTTCGTCGCCTCGCTGCCCTACTCCGGGCTGGTGTTCGCATGCGGCTGTCTGGATGAGAAACAGCCGGCCTGGCTGGATGCCCACCGGCGGGCGTTCGAGTACGTCGGTGGTGTCCCGCTGGTGGTCGTGCCGGATAACGCATCGACCGCGTCGAACCAGATCAGCAAGGCCGAGCGTGCCCGCGACGTGAACGTCGCCTATGCCGAGTTCCTCGAGTACTACCGGACCGCCGCGGTCCCTACCCGGGCGTACAAGCCACGCGACAAGGGGAATGTCGAAGCCGGGGTGAAGGTCGTCACGAATTGGGTGATCCACTATCTGGCCGACCGCACGTTCGCGTCGCTGGACGAGTTGAACGCTGCGATCGCTGAGCAGGTCGAGATCATCAACCAGAAGACCCCGTTCCGGGGCGAGGCGCGCAGCCGCCGGGACTGGTTCGAGCAGCGTGAACGCCAAGAGCTCCTCGAGCTGCCGGAGCAGCGCTGGGAGCCGGTGGCGTGGCGCTCGGCGAAGGTGCATCGGGACTGGCATATCCAGATCGACACCGTGAAGTACTCCGTGCCCTTCCGGTTCGCCGGCCTTTCTGTCGACGTGCGCATCATCGGCGACACCCTCGACGTGATCGCCGAAGGTGAGATCATCGCGACGCATCGGCGAGGCCAGCGCAGGAACGGGTACGTCACCGATCCCGAGCATCAGCCCGCGCACCTGGAAGACAGCATGAACCTGTGGACGCGCGCCTACTTCCTGCGCCAGGCCGCGAAGGTCGGCCCGGGAACGGTCGCCGCGCTTCAACGGCTGCTCGACGAGAAGAAGATCGAGGCGCAGGGTTTCCGCTCCTGCATGAACATCCTCGACCTCGGCAAGCGTGGAAACCGGGCACTGCTGGAACAGGCATGCCGTCAACTCACCGACGCGGACGAGGACCGACCAATCACCTACACCGCGGTCAAGAACCGCATCACCGGGCTTCGCGCGCAGCAGGACCACAGGCCCGCAACCGACCCCGCAGGCAGACGCCCCGACCCGCTGTCGCCACCGGATCGCCGTGCTGCCCGCGACACCAGCCGCGCCTACCTGGCGGGGGCCTCCGCGTTCAGCCTCGATGCGCTCACCGGGCCGGGAACGCAGGCCGATGATGCCTGATCAGCACCTCACCGACGATGACATGGCCTTGTTCACCAGGCTGCGGATGACCGCGTTCGGAGAAGCAGTCATCGACATCGCCAACGACCCGGAATGTGACCAGTGGACGTTCTCCCGGAAGATCCGGCACGCGCTGGAACGCGAGACCGCCGCCCGCGGCGAACGGCGCCTGCTCAAACTCTTGAAGGCCTCACGAACCCCGAACCCCGCCGCCTGCGTCGAAGACATCCACTACCTGCAAGGAAGGAGCATCAACAGGGACGTCGTCGCCCGGCTCGCGGCCTGCCACTGGGTCGACCGGGCCACGAACCTCGTGATCCTGGGCACCTCCAGCGTCGGGAAGTCGTACCTCGCACAAGCACTTGTGAACGCCGCCTGCCGACGCGACTACACCGCCCGCTACTACCGCCTCGATGACCTCGCGAACCGGCTCGCCGTCCTCCAGCAGGCCGATGCGCAACGGCTCCGCTTCCTCGATGAACTCACCGCCTGTGACCTACTGGTGCTCGACGACTTCCTCACCACCCCGATAACAAGCGCAACCGCGGCCCAACTGCTCAACATCCTCGCCGCGCGAGAGGGGCGCGGCTCCACCGCTGTCACCTCGCAGTTCGACCCCGAGGACTGGTACAAGTCCCTGCACGACGCCGTGATCGCGGAGTCCATCCTGAACCGGATCGTCTCCAACGCCGAGATCGTGCAACTCGACGGGCCGAACATGCGCCGCCACACATCAGCGGCCACGACCGCCGCGCAGAACTGACAGTCCGTCAACAGCAGGGGTGGGGACACCGCTACCCGGTGTCCCCACCCCTGCTACCAGATCAACCCACCCGCGCTACCGAAAGGCTCCGCTTAACACCGAGCCCGTCAGGAAGCCCGAGTCCGTCCCCGACCGCGGCCCCGGTCTTCTCAGTGGCCCCGTCGTCGCACGACTTCGGAACGCACGCGGTGGGTTACCCGTCGGAATCCATGACCTTCACGATCACGAACTCAGGTACGGCACCGATGACCATCGCTGCCGGCGGGGTGACCCTCGAGGGGACGAACAAGGACGACTAC
>JAKOZM010000342.1 GCA_029779995.1 Actinomycetes bacterium | reverse complement strand
GATGCACGCCCTCGCGTGCGGGCCGAGTTGGGCGGAGGTGTCACCGATCGTTGCCAGGGCGCACAGGACCAGCAACTCGCGCTGGGCCAGGCTCAGCCCGCCCCGGGTGTAGAAGTCGCCGAAGCAGAACTCGGTGAGGAACCGGGGCAGGGCCTCGTTGAACGGCTCGGGGAGGTCCGCCAGGTTGGCCTTGATCTCGTCTCCGTAGAGGGGCTCCTGCTCGGCAAATCCCCGTGCGTAACGGTCCGCGTCGGTGACCGTGCCCTGGTCGGGCAGCGGCAACTCGATGCCCTGAGCCCGGAAGGCCTCGTTGATTGTCGCCACGGCGTTGAGGGTGCGCGGGAAGCCGATGAACGGCGCCAGCTGATAGACGGCTTCGCGGATCTCGATGGGCTTGACGCCGACGTGCAGGGCTGCAGCCGTGTGCGCCTTGAGCTGGGTCAGGGTCTGCAGGCAGGCCAGGACCGTCACGGTGACCAGCTCGCGGGCGCGGTCGTCGAGGACGCCCGTGTCGAAGACGTCCCCAAAGATGAAGCCGCGCAGGATGCTCATCAGCTCGGGGTCGTCCTCGGGGGCGTTGACGTCGCGCGGCCCGAACAGCCGGGTGAACGTCGCCTCGGCATGCGCCTGACGGTTGGTGACGTCGGGACCGTGGGAGTCGGAAGTCATGCGAGCACCTTTGTCGCGCGCCCCGCCCCGGTCAAGTCAGGCCCTACTGCGCGGGGGAGGTCGTTCGCGCCGCACCCGCGACGTCCCGCGCCTGGAAGGAAGTACCCCGCGCTGGGAGGATCTGCCCATGGACATCCAACGCTTCGAGTCGAACGCACGCATGAGCCAGGCCGTGGTCTACGGCGGCCTCGTCTACCTCGCCGGGCAGGTCGGTGCGGGGGAGACCGTGGCGGAGCAAACGACGAACGTTCTCGCGTCGATCGATCGGCTCCTCGCGGCGGCTGGCAGCGACCGGTCGCGGATCCTCACCGCCACGATCTGGCTGACCGACATGGCGAATTTCGGCGAGATGAACGGAGTTTGGGAGCGCTGGGTCCTGCCCGGTTCCACTCCTGCGCGGGCCACCGTGGAAGCGCGGCTCGCGGCACCGGCATACCTCGTGGAGATCTCGGTGACAGCGGCCGTCGAGCCCTGCCCACTCACCACCACTTTGTGAAGCCCGGTTGCCAACCTCCTGCCCGCGCGACACATGACGGCGTCGATGACGGCGCGGTGGCTGCTGTTGCAGCAGCAGTAGGGACACCGTCATAGGCGC
>JAKOZM010000089.1 GCA_029779995.1 Actinomycetes bacterium | reverse complement strand
CGACCTGCGTCATGAGAAGGCCCCCTTGACTTTGCGCCGCTTCGAGGAAGGCGCGGTGGGGGCCCGGAGCTTGATCTCGGCTGCGGCCGCTCGGGCCGAGAGGGTGACGGCATCCAGGTGGGCGGCCGTGACGGTGTCCGAGCCGTCGTCGAAAGCCGCGAGGAGCGCTTCAGTGAGCAGGAGGGCGGTGTCACCTACGTACCCCTGGGTGCGCCGGAAGATGTGCCCGGCAAGCTGCTGGGAGAAGATCCCAGGCGGGGCGCAGTCGAAGTAGGGCAACAGCACGGCCTCGGTGTCTTTGAGGAACCGCTGCCAGAGCTGCCGTTCCTGGTCGGTGCCGTAGCCGTACGGGCCAAGGGTGACGCGGTCGAGGCGGGAGTTGATCTGCGGGTCGAGGTACAGGGGTGACTCCTGCAGGTCGGCGCCGATGAGGATCATCGTGCCCCCGAGTTCCCCGAGCTCGGTGTTCAGGTACTTCAGGAAATCGAGCATGTCCCGCGACGCCTTGTTCGAGACGTCGAGGAAGTGACAGTCGTCGATGAGCAGAAGTCGAACCCCGTGCTGTCGGAACGCGTGGATCACGCGGGTGGTGGTGACGCGGACGAGGCCTTCACTGGGGTAGCCCATGGTCAGCAGCAGCGCCGCGAGGACGTCGCGAATCTTTGAGGCCGTCCGCAGGGTGATGTAGACCTGCGGGATCCAGTCGGCGGTGACCCCCGGTTCCGGGCTCCATGTCGGGCGCGGGTCGGCGCAGGCTGGGCCGAGCTCGTGGCGGTAGAGGGTATGGGCCCAGGCTTTGACGAAGGTGCTCTTGCCGATGGCAAAGGGTGCACTGACGGAACCGATCCACTTCGCCCCGGGCGGGCGGCGTTGGTTGCGTTCGACGATCCGGGTCAGATGCAGGGCAGCGTGCTCGGCGAGGATCGAGGGCAGGACCAGTGTCCCGAGCGCGAGCGTGAGTGCCTGCCAGTAGGCGTCCTGCTGGACGTCGGGGAGGTCGTCGAAGACCTCGACAGGAATCGGGTCGGGCAGCGTCGGCGGGGGTGTGGTGGCTTGCTGGTGCCACATGCGGGCGTCCATCACACAGCCTCCGATCCGTAGTCCGGCAGCGGTGCGTCGAAGTCGATGCCACCGGTCTCGTCTTGGGAGGATGCTGTGGCGTCGGCGACCGGAGCGACTCGGGGAGAGCCCGAGGACACCTGCTCCTCCAGGAGCCGGTGTGCTTCGGCGACCTCGGCATGATCCCGTTGGGACTGTTCCCAGCGGAGCTGTGCTGCGGACATCTTGGCGCGCCACTCGTCCGTGGCCGGCGCGGTGGTCAGCTCGCCGATCTCGTCGATGATCTGGCGCATGATGACGGTCTTGTTAATAGACCGATTCCCGCCGCGTTCACGGATACGCTTGAGCGCACGGTCGACGATGTCGTCGACAAGGGGTGCATGGATCAGGTGCCGCGCCTTCCACGGGATCTCGTGGATGCGGTCGGTCTCGGGGTGTCGGAACCACAGTCGCGTCATGTCACGCGGGTCGAGGTGGAAGGGGATGGCGTGGTCCTTGGCGCGGAAGGCGCCGACCCTCACCGAGCGAAACTCCTCCAGGACGGGGGCGTCGTAGGTCAAGTTCTTGTGCTCGACCCCGGAGTGCCCTGGGGCTAGCCAGATGATCGGCAGGAACTGGTAGATCAGGTCGGGGTGTTGTGGGACGAGGATCCTGCCGGTCGCGTCGGCCAGGGCGTCATGCATCTCCAAGGGGGTCAGGCGGATTCCGGGTGCGCCAGGGAGGGCGAGGCCGTCGTGGGGCATACGGTGGTAATCGAGGGCGACCCACAACTTGAGATGCCTGTCCAGGGCTTCTGCGGTGAGCAGGGGCTCGTCGGCCTCGATGCCGATGAAGCGGCCTCGGTCCTTGACGGATCGACCCTTGTAGCCAGGAATCTGCTGGTAGGCGCGCTCGAGGTCCTCCATCTTCCGCTCGGAGTGGGGGTTGTCCGTGGGCTTCTTGCCGCGTGAGAGGCGCAGCTCGATGCCGAACTGGTCCATGAGGGCGCGGAAGTGCTCGCCGACGAAGATGCTCCCGTGGTCGCTACGGATTGACGTGGGGGTAACGCCTGGGAGGTAGTGCACTCCTTGGAGCGACCGGCCGGGGTTGAGGGCTGGGCGGCGCCCGACGTGGACGGGGTTGCCGCTGAGGTCGAGGGATTCGGGTATGCCGCACCAGCGGAAGTCGTCAATGGTGGTGCCGTCGACGACCATTGAGAGCTGGCGCATCGCGTCGTAGACGAGCAGCCCGACGTCGATGCCACGCGCCCCACGGGGGAACACGCGGATGCCGTGGATGACTCTCGTGGCGATGGAGTGGATGACGCCGACCTCGACGTTGATCGCCCGTTCCTGGAGCGGG
>JAKOZM010000088.1 GCA_029779995.1 Actinomycetes bacterium | reverse complement strand
TGGGCCGAGCTCGTGGCGGTAGAGGGTGTGGGCCCAGGCTTTGACGAAGGTGCTCTTGCCGATGGCAAAGGGTGCACTGACGGAACCGATCCACTTCGCCCCGGGCGGGCGGCGTTGGTTGCGTTCGACGATCCGGGTCAGATGCAGGGCAGCGTGCTCGGCGAGGATCGAGGGCAGGACCAGTGTCCCGAGCGCGAACGTCAGTGCCTGCCAGTAGGTGTCCTGCTGGGCGTCGGGGAGGTCGTCGAAGACCTCGACAGCGATCGGGTCGGGCAGCGTCGGCGGGGGTGTGGTGGCTTGCTGGTGCCACATGCGGGCGTCCATCACACGGCCTCGGATCCGTAGTCCGGCAGCGGTGCGTCGAAGTCGATCACGCCGGGCTCATCGTCGGCGGGGCCGGCGTCGCGGGTAACCGGAGCGACTCGCGGGGAGCCGGAGGCGACCTGCTCCTCGATAAGTCGGTGGGCTTCGGCGACCTCGGCGTGATCCCGTTGGGACTGTTCCCAGCGGAGCTGGGCGGCGGACATCTTGGCGCGCCATTCGTCCGTGGCCGGCGCGGTGGTGAGTTCGCCTATCTCGTCGATGATCTGGCGCATGATGACGGTCTTGTTGAGGGACCGGTTGCCACCGCGTTCACGGATGCGCTTCAGCGCTCGGTCGACGATGTCGTCGACAAGGGGTGCATGGATCAGGTGCCGCGCCTTCCACGGGATCTCGTGGATGCGGTCGGTCTCGGGGTGTCGGAACCACAGCCGCGTCATGTCGCGCGGATCGAGGTGGAAGGGGATGGCGTGGTCCTTGGCGCGGAAGGTGCCGACCCTCACCGAGCGGAACTCCTCCAGGACGGGGGCGTCGTAGGTGAGGTTTTTGTGCTCGACCCCGGAGTGCCCTGGGGCTAGCCAGATGATCGGCAGGAACTGGTAGATCAGGTCGGGGTGTTGTGGGACGAGGATCCTGCCGGTCGCGTCGGCCATGGCGTCATGCATCTCCAAGGGGGTCAGGCGGATTCCGGGTGCGCCAGGGAGGGCGAGGCCATCGTGCGGCATACGGTGGTAATCGAGGGCCGTCCACAACTTGAGGTGCCTTTCCAGGGCTTCTGCGGTGAGCAGGGGCTCGTCGGCTTCGATGCCGATGAACCGGCCGCGGTCCTTGACGGATCGGCCCTTGTAGCCAGGGATCTGCTGGTAGGCGCGCTCGAGGTCCTCCATCTTCCGCTCGGAGTGGGGGTTGTCCGTTGGCTTCTTGCCGCGTGAGAGGCGCAGCTCGATGCCGAACTGGTCCATAAGGGCGCGGAAGTGCTCGCCGACGAAGATGCTGCCGTGGTCGCTACGGATTGACGTGGGGGTAACGCCTGGGAGGTAGTGCACTCCTTGGAGCGACCGGCCGGGGTTGAGGGCTGGGCGGCGCCCGACGTGGACGGGGTTGCCGCTGAGGTCGAGGGACTCGGGTATGCCGCACCAGCGGAAGTCGTCAATGGTGGTGCCGTCGACGACCATTGAGAGCTGGCGCATCGCGTCGTAGACGAGCAGCCCGACGTCGATGCCACGCGCCCCACGGGGGAACACGCGGATGCCGTGGATGACTCTCGTGGCGATGGAGTGGATGACGCCGACCTCGACGTTGATCGCCCGTTCCTGGAGCGGG
>JAKOZM010000064.1 GCA_029779995.1 Actinomycetes bacterium | reverse complement strand
GCTACCAGGACGTCGGTCAGGATGGCGATGCGCCACCAGCACGCACCGGCACCGCCGGGGGCTGCGCACCGATCGGCGACGTGATGCCCCGCCAGCATTCCGTAGCTGACAGACCACCCAGTGCGCGGCCATGATCTACGCGATCCCGGTGACGGTCGGTCCGGTCAGACTCGCCACCGAGGAGCCAGCCTCGTTGGTCGCAGAGGCGATCACCGTGTATGTCCGGCCGACCTCCAGCCCGGTCAATGTGCATTGCAGGGCGCCCGTGGTCCGGCAGGACAGTTTGCCGGCGGTCGTGGTGACCGTGTAGGCCGTGATCGGCAGTCCGCCGTCCGTGGCGGGCGGCAACCAGGTCGCCAGCGCTCGGCCACCCTCCTGGGCGACGACCGTCAAGCTCCGTGGCCGGCCCGGATTCTTGCCGACCTGCAGCGGATCACCCGGGGCGGACAGGCCGGTGCTGCCGATCGTGTTCGACGACTCCGCCAGGAAGCGGTAGAACAGCCCACTGGTCAGGCCCTCCATCGTGCAGTCGGTGGCCGGCGCGGTGATGGCACATGACCGGGTCGGGACGCGCTCCCACACTCCGGTGGGGCGCAGCACATCGGCACGCACCACGATGCGTTGGGGGAGGCCGTTGTCGCGTCCGGGGATGACGGTCACCTTGGCCCTGCCGTCACCGGCACGCTCGGCTCTGGCCACCCCTGGCATCCCGGGCCGCGTGGCACCGATGGCGGTGATGGTCGGCGTGCCCACACTCGTCTCCGAGGTGCCGGCGTCGTTGACGGCCACGACCGACCAGGTGTATTTCGTCCCGGGGGTCAGACCAGTGATCAAGCAGGAGGTGCGATCGGTGGCCGCGCAGCCCTTGCCGCTGGCTCCGCTGACGCGGTAGCCGGTGATGGGCAGGCCACCATCCCAAGCGGGTCTGTCCCACGTGAGCTGCGCGTCGCCGCCGCCCAGGGCCACGGCCACAGCATTCACGGGCCGCTGCGGACGGCGTCCGACCAGCAGCGGGGCTGAGACGGGCGAGGCGATGGACGTGCCGTCGGGCCCGGTGGCCTTGGCGGTGAACGTGTAACTGGTGCCGTTGGTCAGACCGGTGACCACACACTCGGTGGTGGGCATCGTCGCGGTGCAGGTACGCCCCGAAGGATCCGCGGTCACCTTGATAGTGGATGTCACTGAGCCCGGCAGATCGCTGGGTAGGACCGTGACGCCGGCTGAGCCGTCGCCTGCTCTGCGCAGGGCGGTCACCGAAGGCGGTCCCGGTGGCGCTGTGGCGGGCACGACGATCGCCGCGGACGCGGTACTGCTCGACGAGGTACCGGCCTCGTTGGTCGCTTTGACGCTGAATGTGTACTTCGTGCCCACTGTCAGACCCGGGATCAGGCAGGACCGCGTGGTCGTCGTGCAGGATTTCCCGCCCGGGGCGGCGGTGGCTGTGTACCCGGTGACAGGCAGGCCACCGTCTTCCACCGGCGCATCCCAGGAGACCAGGGCGGCAGCGGGCCGGGGCATGGCGCTGACGGTCTGCGGGCGGCTGGGGGCCTTGCCGACCTGCAGCGCCGGGGAGTAGTCGCCGGTGGTGAGGGCCTTGCTGTTAGAGGCCACCACCCGGAACGCGTACTTCTCGCCGTTGGTCAGCCCGGTGACCTTGCAGGAGGTGCCAGTGGTGGTGCAGGTCTTGGTGGACCCACGGGCCGTGACCTTGTAGCTGACCGCCGGGGTACCCGCGGGGACCTGCTGCGCTGGCCACGAGACGGTGGCCGCCCCGTCGCCGCCGCGCACGACCGTGGGGGTGTTCACCTGCGGCGGCGTGCCGCTGGGCGCAACTTTGGTGCGGCAGCCACGGGATCCGGAGTCGGAGTACGCGGTGCCGGCGGCCGGCAGGAACTCGAAGTCGTAACTGGTGGGCTTGAGGGTCATCTGCAGGGCCCCGAACACGCCGTTCACGACATCGGTGCCCGACGCGGCAACGGCGCCCTTGAACTGCTCATTCTCCAGTTTCGTGGCCTGATGGTTGTCCACCCCGCCAGTTCCGACAACAAATTCGACCATCCCATTGGGATCGAGTTGGGGGGCACCCACCTGCAGGCCATCGGCCGTGGCCCGGCCGAGCGGGTGGAAGCGCTGGTAGAGGTGGTTGTTGCCAGTCAGGACGACATCCACGCCAGCGTCGTACAGCTGGTTCCACACCGGCACCCCGGGGGCGAAGTTGCCGTGCTCACCGGCCGACCAGATCGGATGATGCCAGTACGCCATCACACACTGCGCGGGGTTCGCGGCCAAGGTGCCGGCGATCCAGCGTTGGGTCCACGAGCCCTCGTCGCAGGGGTAGTAGGGGCTGCAGTTAATGGTGTTGATCGCCAGGACCAGCCAATCGCCCTGCCGGAACGCGTAGGTGCCCTTGTCCTCCTGGTGGGCCACGTCGCCGAAGTACTTGTAGTAGTCCGCACCCTGCGGGGTGAGGTAGTCGTGATCGCCGGGCACCGGGTAGGTCTTGGCCTTCAACGCACCGAAGGCCTTGTCATAGGAACCCATGAGCGCTTCCATCCGCCCATCGCAGTACTGGATGTCCCCAGCGGCGAGGAAGGCGTCAGGGTTGGCCGCCTTGACCACGTCGCCGACTGCCTGCTGGCGGCAACCTGCCTTCGTACCCACCCCATTGTTGAAGGTGGGCGATTTCGGATCGCAGGCAATGTCACCCACGACCACGACGACAGGATTGTTCTCCTGGTCCACAGCCGACGCCGAAGAAGGCGCCGTGAGCAGACCGAACAAGACAGCGAAAGCGGCGACAAGCCCCCGAAGGATCATGCTCAGCAGTGTTTCGTGCGCTCTTCAAGGCCACCTCAAGGCGACCTCTGGGTCGGGGCTGGAATCTCGGGTGGTCGATGGATCTACGAGGTCAGTACCGAATCGATCCGGCGGC
>JAKOZM010000336.1 GCA_029779995.1 Actinomycetes bacterium | reverse complement strand
CATGCACGTGGACTTCACGCCGTCGGGCGTGCCGACCCTCGGGGTCGAGGTCGAGTACGGAATCGTGAGTAAAGAGACCGGCCGGCTCACCGAAGTGGCGGACGAACTCCTCGGCATCGTGGGACAGGGGCATCCCGACAACGACCACCCCAAAGCCAAACACGAACTCTTCAACTCCAGCATCGAGATCATCACCGGGGTGTGTGACACCCCCGACGACGCGGTGGCCGACCTCAAGGCCACCCATCTGGAACTCAAGCCGCTGCTCGATGAACGCGGCCTGGCGTTGGAGTCCTCCGGCACCCATCCGTATGCGGTCTGGGACCGGATGAACCTCAGCCCCGGCGAGCGTTACCAGTGGCTGCTCGACGAGATCGGATGGCCCGCTCGACGCTTGGCGATCCATGGCGTGCATTTCCACGTCGGGGTGCGCAGCAAAGAGAAGGCGATCATGTTCATCGACTCGATGCTGAACTTCCTGCCGCAGATGCTGGCCCTGTCGACCAGCAGCCCGTACTGGCTCGGCGACGACACCGGCCTGGCCAGCATCCGCAGCAAGATCTTCGAGATCATGCCCACCTCGGGGCTGCCGCCGTGGATGGCCGACTGGGCCTCCTTCGAGCGGTTCATGACCGCGCTCATCAATGCCGAGACGATCAAGAGCGTCAAGGAGGTGTGGTGGGACATCCGGCCGCACCCGACCTACGGCACGGTCGAGATTCGCATGTGCGACGGCATCCCCACGCTGCGCGAGGTGCGCGCGATCGCCGCCCTCGCCCAAGCCCTGATCGTCTGGATGGATCAGCAGGTCGACGCCGGCAACCCCCTGCCCGACATGCCGAGCTGGGTTGCGCGGGAGAACAAGTGGCGCGCCGCCCGGTACGGCCTCGACGGCCGCGTCATGCTCGACACCGACGGCCGCACCCAGTCGTTCGCGGAAAACATCACTCAGATGGTGGACATGCTCGAGCCGGTGGCCGCCGGGCTCGGGACCCTCGACGCGCTCACGAGCGTGCGCGAGATACTGGAGGTGGGGTCGTCTGCCAACCGGCAGCGAGCCGTAGTGGCTCACGGCGGCTCCCTGCAGGATGTGGTGACCCTTCTACGTGAGGAACTGGCGGCGGATTTGACGTGAGAATCGAGCAGTGGGCGCAGTCGCGCGCAGAGGAACTGATCGCTTTACGGCGAGATCTGCACGCACATCCGGAACTGTCCAGCCAGGAGCGGCGGACCACGGCGACCATCGTGCGGCGCCTGCAGGTCGCGGGGCTGGAACCGAAGGTGCTCAACTGCGGCACGGGGTTGGTGTGTGACGTCGGCACCGGCGACGGTCCGGTGCTGGCACTGCGCGCTGACATCGACGCCCTGTCCATGGACGATGAGTGTCACACGTCCTACCGCTCCCAGGAACCTGGGAAGGCGCACGCCTGCGGGCACGACGTGCACACCGCGATCCTGCTCGGGGCCGGCCTGTACTTCGCAGCGCATCCGCCGCAGGGCCGGGTGCGCCTCATCTTCGAACCCGCGGAGGAGTCGGTGCCCGGTGGGGCGGTGGACGTCATCGAGGAGGGCCATTTCGACGACGTGGGTGGGGTGTTCGGACTGCATTGTGACCCCAAGAAGAAGGTGGGCACGATCGGTCTGCGCAGTGGGCCGGTGTCGTCGGCATCCGACCTGATCCGGATCACGTTGCACGGACCGGGTGGTCACACTGCCCGCCCGGAGGCGACGATCGATTTGATCACCGTGATGGCTGAGCTTTCATTGCGCCTGCCGCAGGTGCTCACCGAGCGGGTGGAGCGCGCGGACAAGGGCCCGATCCGGCTGGTGTGGGGTTCGGCGGTGTCCGGCGACGCCCCGAACGTGATCCCGGCCAAAGCCGTGCTGATC
>JAKOZM010000011.1 GCA_029779995.1 Actinomycetes bacterium | reverse complement strand
CCGTTCGGCTCACACGGTCTAAGCAACGCCCTACCGAGGAGGTGTTGCGTGACTAAGAGTTTCGAGGTTCGGGAGTCGTTCTACTCGGCTGTGTGTGTGGGCGGGGTGTCGTTGAATGAGGCGGCTCGGCGCGTCGGCGTGGCGAGTTCGTGTGCTGTGGCGTGGTGGCGACAGGCTGGGCTGATGGACATGAAGCCACGTGGTGGCCATTTGGGTGGCTTAGGTGTTGGCCCGCTGGTTCCCAGCCCTGGGTCGGGGCGATTGCGTAGGGCCTTAACGTTGCACGATCGGCGGGTGATTTCCAAGGCCCTGGGGTGGGGCATGAGTTACACGATGATCGGGGTGCTGCTCGAGCGCAATAGGTCGGTGATCTGGCGGGAGGTCGACCGGCATCGGACCCCGGACGGGCACTACTACCCGTCGGTGGCGCATCTGGTCGCCACGCTGGTCCGGGCCCGTCCGAAGGCGTTCAAACTGGTCGTCAACGAGTCGTTGTGTCGGCGTATCGAGGAGCACATGGACGACGGCTGGTCACCGCAGTTGATCGCCCGGACGCTGGCCGCCGAGGGTACCGCCAAGATGGACAGGGTGAGCCACGAGACGATCTATCGGGCGTTGTACGTGCAGACCCGTGGGGCCCTGCGTAAGGACCTCTACAAGAAGCTGTCGCTGCGCCGCGCGGCCCGTAAGGCCCGCGGTGTCCCACGCCAGAAGAGCCTGTACCGTGACGCGTTCACGATCAGACAGCGCCCCCCGGAGGTGGCCGACCGGGCCGTGCCCGGGCACTGGGAGGGCGATCTGATCCTGGGGGCGGGTAATGGCTCAGCAGTGGGGACGCTGGTCGAACGCACCACCCGGTTCGTGATCCTGCTGCACCTGCCCGGCAACCACGACGCGGACACCGTCGCCGCAGCGATGGTCCGGGAGATGTCGAAACTGCCTGGGCATCTGCGCCGCTCGATCACCTGGGACCGCGGCACCGAACTGGCCCGTTACGCCGACATCCAACTTGACCTGCAAACCCCGATCTACTTCTGCGACCCCCACGCGCCCTGGCAGCGCGGAAGCAACGAAAACACCAACCGCCTGCTGCGGTTCTGGCTGCCCAAAGGCAGCGACCTGTCCGTCTTCAGCGCCGAAGACCTCGACCAGATCGCCGCGAAACTCAACGCCCGACCCCGACCCACCCTGGACATGCGCACCCCCGCACACGACCTCAACGAACTGCTCGAACATGTAGCCTGAAACCTCACGCGTTGCTTAGACCGCTTGAGTTCACG
>JAKOZM010000008.1 GCA_029779995.1 Actinomycetes bacterium | reverse complement strand
GGCAAGCGCTACAACCCGCGTGCGGACCGCAGCTACTTCAAGAATCCCGATGCGGTGGACGAGGCCTACCTCAGCGCGTGGTGGAACAACAGCGTGAAGAAGCACCAGAACGTCACCCTGTCGTGGGAAGAATTCAAGAAGCACGGCACCTACAAGTTCAACCTCAAGGAACCGCATATCGCGTTTCGCGAGCAGGTGACCCAGGGTGTGCCTTTCGAAACCGCCTCGGGGAAGATCGAAATCCTGTCCACCTATCTGGCCGGCATCAAAGACTGGACAAAAACCCAGTTCGGTTACGAGATTCCATACCTGCCCAAGTGGATCGAGCCCTTCGAATCGCTCAATCATCCGATTGCGAAGAAATACCCCTTCCACCTCATCAGCCCCCATCCACGCTGGAGAACCCACTCGATCTTCAACAACATCTCGTGGCTGCGCGAGACCTACGACCAGGAAGTCACGATCAACGCGTCGGACGCCGCCAAGCTGGGCATCCGCACCGGCGACACCGTGGAAGTCTGGAACGACCGCGGCAAATGCGTGGTGCCCGCCTACGTCACCGAGCGCCTCATGCCCGGCGTGGCCGTGTTGTTCGAAGGCGCCTGGATGGACCTGGACAAGAACGGGGTGGACCGAGCCGGCAACCCCGACTTCCTCACCCTGGACGAACCCAGCCCGGCAGGCGCCTTCGCCTACAACAACGCGATGGTGCAGATCCAGAAGACCAGCCTGGCCCACCGCCCTGTCTGGGACCAGCTGGCCATCGCGCGCTCGTCCGTGTTCCGCCGGGACATGTAACCAAAGGACCCTGCCATGACCGAGAAACTCGTCATCCGCAAGCTGGGCAACGCCGAGAAAGCCCGCGTGCCCGAGGCCCAGAAGGTGCGTGACGCCACCACCTACTCGCCCGTGGTCCCCGAAAAGCAATTCGGGTTCATCCACAACAACATGGACTGCATCGGTTGCCGTGCCTGCGAGATCGCCTGCAAGGACAAGAATGGCCTGGCACCGGGCCCCCGCTTCCGCCGCGTGATGTACATCGAGGGCGGCGCCTACCCGGACGTGTTTGCCTACAAGGTGAACATGTCCTGCAACCACTGCGCGGAACCTGCCTGCCTGCCCAGTTGCCCCACCGGGGCCATCTGGAAGCGCGCGGACAACGGGGTCGTGGACATCGACACCACCCTGTGCATCGGCTGCCGCCGTTGCGAGGCGACCTGCCCGTACGGAGCCCCCCAGTACGACCCGACGGACAACACGGTCAAGAAATGCAACATGTGCATCGACGAACTCGAAGCCGGCCGCAAGCCTTATTGCGTGTCCGCCTGCATGATGCGCGTGCTCGACATCGGCCCCATCGAGCAGTTGCGCAACGGCACCCACCCCACCAAGGCCATGGTCAAGGGCGACAAGCCCGTGCGCCAGGTCAAGCACATGGCCAACCCCGAACTGACCAACCCCTCCATCGTCTTCATCGCCCATCCGAAAGGCAAGGTGGAGCCATGAGCGCACAGGTGCAGCAAGCGGACACAGGCCGCCACGCCAGAACAGCGCCTCCCGCCTGGCACCGGCTGGCAACGGAGGACTTGAACGCGCTGGCCTGGCTGCACCAGACGGAACACGCCCCGGACGTGCTGCTCGCCCTCTACGCCAACGGGTTCCCTGCGTCCCTCAGCCTCGTCAACATGGCGCACCCCGCGTGCCGCGCCATGGATGCCGCGCTGCAGGCGTTGTCCGGTCAAGGCGACGGCAGCGTCCCGGCGAACACCCTTGATGAGCTCGCAGCCGACTACGCCTCGATCTACCTGACCTACGGCCTTCGCGCCGCCCCTTACGAGTCTGTCTGGCTCGACGACGACCATCTGGTCATGCAGGGCCCGACCTTTGCGGTGCGCGAGTTCTACCGGCGCCACGGCGTGCAAGTGCCCGACTGGCGCGTGATGACCGACGACCACCTGACCCACGAGTTGCAGTTCGTGGCGCTGTTGCTGGAACGAGGAGAGGCACGCGAGGCCGCACGTTTTCTCAAGCAACACCTGATGGCCTGGCTGCCTGACTTCGCGCAGCGCGTCGGGCAACGCGCCCACACGCCGTTCTATGCGGCACTGGCCGCCCTCACCCTGGCGGCCTGTGAGCAGTGCCAGCGCTGGCTGCCCGACGTGGCCGTCATGCCCCGTGTGACGGTGGCTGCCAGCGCCGAACCGCCGCCCGGCTGCAGTGCCTGACAGCCCGTCCGGCGCCCACCAACGAAGGCCGGGAGCAGCGGCATTACCATCAACCGGCCTATGACCCGGACTGCCCCTGCGCCCTCCCGACCGACCATCCTCGCGGAGCGCTGCGCGCACCAGCAGGTGGCCACCGCGCGCTGCGACGCCTGCGTCCAGGCCTGCCCGCGCCAGGCGTGGCAGATGCGCCTGGACGGCCTGGCGTTTGACCCCTCCGCCTGCGACGGCTGCGGCCTTTGCGTGACCGCTTGCCCACACGAAGCGCTGGAACTTCCCGCCCCAACGCCGATCCTTCCCCCTGACGGAGCCCGCGAACTCTGGATCGCCTGTGAACGCACCGGC
>JAKOZM010000007.1:0-10000 GCA_029779995.1 Actinomycetes bacterium | reverse complement strand
GTGGCGAGCGAAAGTGGAAGAGGCTAAACCGTATCCGCGTGATAGCCGGCAGGCGTTGCGAATACGGGGTTGTGGGGTCGTTCTGATGATTCTGCCGAATCGTCGAAGAGTCAGAAATCCAGGATGTAGTCGAAGACCTTGGAAAGGGTCGGCATAGCGGGTAACACCCCCGTAGACGAAACATTCTGGACTCTTGAACGTCACCCCAAGTAGTACGGGGCCCGAGAAATCTCGTACGAATCTGGCGGGACCACCCGCTAAGCCTAAATACTCCTTGGTGACCGATAGCGGACAAGTACCGTGAGGGAAAGGTGAAAAGAACCCCGGGAGGGGAGTGAAATAGAACCTGAAACCATGTGCTTACAATCCGTCGGAGCGATGCCTTCGGGCGTTGTGACGGCGTGCCTTTTGAAGAATGAGCCTGCGAGTTAGCGGTGTGTGGCGAGGTTAACCCGAGTGGGGTAGCCGTAGCGAAAGCGAGTCTGAATAGGGCGATTCAGTCGCACACTCTAGACCCGAAGCGGAGTGATCTACCCATGGCCAGGGTGAAGCGACGGTAAGACGTCGTGGAGGCCCGAACCCACCAATGTGAAAAATTGGGGGATGAGCTGTGGGTAGGGGTGAAAGGCCAATCAAACTCCGTGATAGCTGGTTCTCCCCGAAATGCATTTAGGTGCAGCGTCGCGTGTTTCTTTCCGGAGGTAGAGCTACTGGATGGGCTAGGGGGCCTACAAGCTTACTGAACTCAGCCAAACTCCGAATGCCGGAAAGTGAGAACGCGGCAGTGAGACTGCGGGGGATAAGCTTCGTAGTCGAGAGGGAAACAGCCCAGACCACCAACTAAGGCCCCTAAGCGTGTGCTAAGTGGGAAAGGATGTGGAGTCGCATAGACAACCAGGAGGTTGGCTTAGAAGCAGCCACCCTTGAAAGAGTGCGTAATAGCTCACTGGTCAAGTGATTCCGCGCCGACAATTTAGCGGGGCTCAAGCACACCGCCGAAGTTGTGGCATTCATACATTGCATGGCCCTTGTGGTCCAAGCGTATGGATGGGTAGGGGAGCGTCGTGTGGCGAGTGAAGCGGCAGGGGAACCTAGCCGTGGATGCCACACGAGTGAGAATGCAGGCATGAGTAGCGAAAGACGGGTGAGAAACCCGTCCGCCGAATGACCAAGGGTTCCAGGGCCAGGCTAATCCGCCCTGGGTAAGTCGGGACCTAAGACGAGGCCGACAGGCGTAGTCGATGGACAACGGGTTGATATTCCCGTACCGGCCGTACCGCGACCCTGCTGAACCGGTTGATGCTAAGTGTCCGAATCCACGGCGACCTTCGGGTCAAAGTGGAGGAGCACACGAACCGATTCCGTAGTAGGCAAGCAATGGGGTGACGCAGGAAGGTAGCCCAACCCGGGCGATGGTAGTCCCGGGGTAAGGATGTAGGGCGAGACATAGGCAAATCCGTGTCTCATATGCCTGAGATCTGACGCCGAGCCGATTAAGGCGAAGTGGGTGATCCTATGCTGCCGAGAAAAGCCCCTAGCGAGTTGTACAGCCGCCCGTACCCCAAACCGACACAGGTGGTCAGGTAGAGAATACCAAGGCGATCGAGAGAACTGTGGTTAAGGAACTCGGCAAAATACCCCCGTAACTTCGGGAGAAGGGGGGCCGATTGATGTGACGGGACTTGCTCCCTGAGCACCGGTTGGCCGCAGAGACCAGGCCCAAGCGACTGTTTACTAAAAACATAGGTCCATGCGAAGTCGCAAGACGCTGTATATGGACTGACGCCTGCCCGGTGCTGGAACGTTAAGGGGACGGGTTAGCCACTTCGGTGGCGAAGCTCAGAACTTAAGCGCCAGTAAACGGCGGTGGTAACTATAACCATCCTAAGGTAGCGAAATTCCTTGTCGGGTAAGTTCCGACCTGCACGAATGGCGTAACGACTTGGGCGCTGTCTCAACCACAGACTCGGCGAAATTGCATTACGAGTAAAGATGCTCGTTACGCGTGGCAGGACGGAAAGACCCCGGGACCTTTACTACAGCTTGGTATTGGTGGTCGGTTCGATTTGTGTAGGATAGGTGGGAGACTGTGAAGCATGGACGCCAGTTCATGTGGAGTCAACGTTGAAATACCACTCTGATCGTGCTGGCTGTCTAACTTAGGTCCGTGATCCGGATCAAGGACAGTGCCTGGTGGGTAGTTTAACTGGGGCGGTTGCCTCCTAAAATGTAACGGAGGCGCTCAAAGGTTCCCTCAACCTGGTTGGCAATCAGGTGTCGAGTGTAAATGCACAAGGGAGCTTGACTGCGAGAGTGACGGCTCGAGCAGGGACGAAAGTCGGAATTAGTGACCCGGCGCTGGCAAGTGGAAGCGGCGTCGCTCAACGGATAAAAGGTACCCCGGGGATAACAGGCTGATCTTGCCCAAGAGTCCATATCGACGGCATGGTTTGGCACCTCGATGTCGGCTCGTCGCATCCTGGGGCTGGAGTCGGTCCCAAGGGTTGGGCTGTTCGCCCATTAAAGCGGCACGCGAGCTGGGTTTAGAACGTCGTGAGACAGTTCGGTCACTATCCGCCACGCGCGTAAGAGTCTTGAGAAGGGCTGTCCCTAGTACGAGAGGACCGGGATGGACGAACCTCTGGTATGCCAGTTGTTCCGCCAGGAGCACGGCTGGTTAGCTACGTTCGGAAGTGATAACCGCTGAAAGCATCTAAGCGGGAAGCACGCTTCAAGATAAGGGCTCTCACAGGGTTAACCTGGTAAGGCCCCCAGCTAGATGACTGGGTTGATAGGCCGGAAGTGGAAGCACGGTGACGTGCGGAGCTGACCGGTACTAATAGGCCGAGGACTTGCCACACATTTCATTTCTGATACGCGTTCACTATGCGGTTCCCGAGATACGGTCGGGAACGATTGATATCTCCATAGAGTTTCGGCGGTAATAGCGAGAGGGAAACGCCCGGTCCCATTCCGAACCCGGAAGCTAAGCCTCTCTGCGCCGATGGTACTGCCCTGGTGACGGGGTGGGAGAGTAGGACGCCGCCGAACATTTCTTTCCAATAGGGGGGCCGCAAGGCCCCCCTATTGCTTTTTCTACTGGAGGACTCATGCCTGACGACACGCCGAGACGCTCATCGAAGGGATCCTCCTCGCGGCCTCCGAGCCGGGGCGCATCGCGTCCGGCCGGCGGTGGCCGTTCGCGCTCCAAGCCGGACTCCGGATCTCGTGGCAAACCGAGTAGTCCTGGCCGTCCGGAAAAGGGCTCGCGTGGTTCCAAGGGGGAAGGCGGCGCTTCGCGCGGCCGGACCCAGAGCTCACGTACCTCTGGCGATTCCCGTAGTGGGGACGAGCGTGGGTACAAGGGTTCTGGTGGTGGCGCCTCGAGTTCCTCGCGCGGAGGCTACAAGGGTTCCGGGAGACCGTCATCGGCCGGCGGATCCGAGCGTGGGTACAAAGGTTCAAGCAAGCCGGCGAGCTCCTCGGGCGGGTACCAGGGCTCGCGGTCCGAGTCCGCGGACGGTTCGCAGCGCGGGTACAAAGGTTCTCGTGGTCCGTCGGGTTCGTCCGAGGGTGGCTACAAGGGTTCTCGGAAGCCGGCGAGCTCCTCGGGCGGGTACCAGGGCTCGCGGTCCGAGTCCGCGGACGGTTCGCAGCGCGGGTACAAAGGTTCTCGTGGTCCTTCGGGTTCGTCCGAGGGCGGCTACAAGGGTTCTCGGAAGCCGTCGGGTGGTTCCGATCGGGGATACCGGGGTGGCCGGTCTGAGTCAGCGGAGGGTTCGGAGCGTGGGTATAAAGGTTCTCGTGGTCCTTCGGGTTCGTCCGAGGGCGGCTACAAGGGTTCGCGGAAGCCGTCGGGCGGTTCCGATCGGGGATACCGGGGTAGCCGGTCCGAGTCCACGGACGGTTCCGAGCCCGGATACAAGGGCGGAAGGCCTCCGGGCTCTGCCCCCGGTCGTGGGTACAAAGGTTCTGACGGCAAACGGCGCTCGGACGGCGACCCCGGATCCGGAGGCCGCGGGTCCGGCGGTTACCGCTCGGATCGGGGTCGGGGTGCGCCAGCCGGTGCGCGCGGGTACGGAACTTCTGACTCCCGGCGCGGCCCACAGGACCGCTCTGATCGGTCCGGGGGACACCGCAGTGGGCGCGACGAGCGTCCCGAGCGGGAGCCTCGCGAGGACGACCTGCCGTGGCCCGATGAGATCTTCGATATGGAACTCGAGCCGGAGCTGCGGGCCGAGCTTGAGGCCGTCGGTGGCACCAGCGGCGCCTTGGTCAAACATCTGCTGAGCGTCCAGGTCCTGGCAGAAGACGATCCCGAGGCGGCCTATCAGCACGCGGCACGGCTGCGCCAGCGCATGCCGCGATCCGCGTTGGCGCGCCAGACTGCCTGCATCACGGCCTATCGGGCTGGCAAGTTCCGGGAGGCCATCAAAGAAGAGGCCGCCTACCGTCGCGTGAGCAACCGGCTGGACCTGCTGCCGATCGCGGCGGACTGTGAGCGCGGTTTGGGCCGGCCTCAACGGGCGCTTGCCATGGTGACCGAGTTCGAAGGACAGAAACTCGATGCGGACACGCGCACGGAGTTGCTCATCGTCGGTGGGGGAGCCCGAGAGGATCTCGGCGACGAGGAGGCGGCCCGCGTTCTGCTGCAGAAGGCGGTGCGGGCGGCGCGCTCCCCAATGGCCATCGCTCGCTCCCGCTACGCCTTGGGCCGGCTGCTTGTCAGCTCCGATGTGGAACAGGCGCGCCGGTGGTTGACGTCGGCGGTGACGGTGGACGAAGAGGGAATCTGGACGGATGCGGCGGAACTCCTGGAGTCGTTGTGACCGGGTACGACTGCCTTTTTGTCGACCTTGACGGCGTGGTGTACCGGGGGCATCAGGCTGTGCCGCATGCGGTGGAAGCACTGAGCGCCTACCCGGCCCGGTCGCTGTTCGTCACGAATAACGCCAGTCGGACCCCACAGTCGGTGGCGAGTCAATTGGCGGGCTTTGGACTGCCGGTGAGTGCTGATGACGTCGTCACCTCCGCACAGGCCGCCGCTGCGCATATGGCAACGTTAGTTCCTGCTGGGGCGCGGATCCTGGTCACCGGAGGCGACGGGCTGCGGCAGGCAGTGACTGACGAGGGCCTGACAATCACCACACATGCCGACGACGCTGAGGCTGTAGTACAGGGTTACTCTCCGAATCTGGGGTGGGTCGATCTCGCGGAGGCGTCCTACGCAGTGGCGCGGGACATCCCCTGGGTCGCGAGCAACACCGACATGTCAGTGCCCACCGCCCGGGGCATCGCTCCCGGCAACGGCACACTCGTGGCGGCTGTGGCTTCGGCCACGGGCCGGATTCCTCAGGTGACGGGCAAACCGCATGCGCCGATCATGGAGTTGGCGATGCGGCGGTCCGGAGCGGCACGGCCCCTGGTGATCGGCGACCGACTCGATACCGACATCGATGCCGCGGTCGCTGCCGGCCTCGACTCGCTGCTGGTGCTCACCGGTGTGAACACGTGGCGCGACGTCGTAGATCTGCCGGTCGCTTCACTGCCGACGCGGGTGGCGCCCAACTTGCGGGTGCTGGGTGGTCATGAGGATGAGTTCAGCCTGGCTCTGGACGAGTTGGTGAGCACGCTGCGGGCCGGGGACGATCCCACCGCGGCGATCCGTCGGGTTCAGCGCGCTGAGGAACTCCCGCTACATCAGTCCGCGCAGGCGTAGCAGATCGCGCAGCGACGCATCGAGATGGATGCGTCCACTTGCCCAAGCCTGGGTGAACCGGATCCGCTTATCGGTGAGGTCGATCAGGTCGTCACTGGTCATAGTCAGCCGGATGTGTGGCTTGTCCACTCGGGCTTGTTGAATGTCGATCAGCTGCCCGTCGTGCAGCCGAGCGCTAAAGCTCAGGTCGAGGTCGAGCAAGGTCAGTTCCACTGACCGGTCCGGGATCTTCTCGCGGCGTGTCTCGACTGGATATTCCTCCAAGCGACGGGCGAGTTCAGCCAGAGCAGCCTCACACTGCTCGACGGATGCCATCCTCACACTCCCTTGCGAAACCGACACGTTTGCGACCGTACCGTGGCCACGGTGTCCCTGCCTGGATTGACGTCACCCGTGAAGTAGCGTTGTCCATAGGCGCACGGAAGGTCCACTCGTGATCGAGACACTACGAAGTTACATGCAACTGGCCGCCGGCCTGGTGGAATCCACCACCGAGAAGGCGATGGAAACCGCGAGCAACCTGGTCAGTCAGGCTGGTGAGGCGGGCAGTAAGGGTCCCGAGGTCGTCACCGCCCAGATGCAGGGCATCGCCGAGGACCTCATCGAGCAGAGTCGCACCAATCGGGAACTCATGGTCGGCCTTGTGCGCACCGAGGTCGAGCGCACAGTGGGCCGGATGGGGTTCGTGCGCGAGGAGGAACTCGCCGCGGTCCGCAAGCATGTCGAACGCCTGGAGCGCCAGCTCAACGAGCGCGGCGATCAGGCCGCCGACGTCGCCAAGACCGGGGTCACGGTGGCCGCGTCAGCGGTGCCGGCTGCGGCGAAGGCCACCGCACGGGCCACTGACACCGCTGTGAAGGCGTCCAAGGCGGCTGCGGGCACCGCACGCACAGCCGCTCGTACCGCCAAGTCGGCCGCGCCCAAGAAGGCGCCTGCGAAGAAGGCCACATCGTGACCGATCTCGACCGGCTCACGGCGATGGTCGATGAGGTGGCCGCAGCGCAGGGTGACCGCTACCCCCAGTTGGTGGCCGTGCACGACGCGCTGCAGGCGGCCCTGGCAGAAACCGATGGCGACACGCAGGCGCCTGGACGCTGAACTGGTCCGGCGCGGTTTGGCCCGCTCCCGTCAGCAGGCCAGCGACATGATCGACGCTGGCACCGTCCAGGTGAACCGGGTCATGGCCACCAAGGCCGCCACCCAGGTCCTGGACAGTGATTCGTTGATCGTGCGAGCGCCCGAGCACGAATATGTGTCCCGCGGTGCGCACAAGCTCATCGGTCCGCTCGACGAGTTCGGCCTGGACGTGGCAGGTCGACATGCCCTGGATGCCGGAGCGTCCACCGGCGGTTTCACGCAAGTGTTGCTCGAGCGCGGTGCCGGCCGGGTGATCGCGGTTGACGTGGGCTACGGGCAGTTGGCCTGGTCCCTGCAGGCCGACCCCCGGGTCACCGTCCTGGACCGCACCAATGTGCGTCACCTGACGGCTGCTGACCTGCCGTACGTCCCGAACCTTGTGGTGGGTGACCTCAGCTTCATCTCGTTGACCAAGGTGCTGCCCGCCTTGGTCACGGTCGCCCCAGACGCTGACTACGTGATGCTGGTGAAGCCGCAGTTTGAGGTGGGCAAGGGACACGTCGGCAAAGGTGGCGTCGTGAGGGATCCGCATCAGCACGCTGCGGCGATCACAGGTGTGGCACGGGCAGCCCACGACCTCGGTCTCGGCGTGGCTGGACTGACCCGCTCCCCTTTGCCGGGTCCGAGTGGCAACATCGAGTTCGTGATGTGGATGCGCCGCGGTGCCGGGGACCTGGACCCCGCGCTGGTGGCTGAGGTGACCTCATGACCGTGCGTTCAGTCCTCCTGGTGGTGCATCCTCATCGGGTCGCCGCGCTGACGATGGCCGACGAGTGCGCTCGCGGACTTGAGCGGCACGGCATCGCCGTCTACGCTCTCGACGAGTCACCTGTCGCCCTACAGGTTCCGCGCGCCCCCGCGACCCAACCGACCGATCTTGTGGTCGTCTTCGGTGGCGACGGCAGCATCCTGCGCGGTTCGGAGATCGCGAGGGAACACGACGTGCCGCTGATCGGTGTGAACCTCGGGCACGTCGGCTTCCTGGCCGAACTCGAGCACGAAGAAGCAGGCAACATCGTCGACCAGATCGCCTCCGGCAAATTCGTCATTCAGGAGCGCTTGACGCTGGACGTGTCCGTGCTGCGCGCCGGTGAGGTGGTCGCCCGCTCGTGGGCGTTGAATGAGGCCAGCGTGGAGAAGGCGGCCCGCCAGCGGATGATCCAGGTCGTGGCCGAGGTGGACCGCCGTCCGCTGAGCACGTGGGGGTGTGACGGGGTGCTCTTCGCGACCCCCACCGGCTCCACCGGATATGCGTGGTCGGCCGGCGGGCCGGTCGTGTGGCCGACGGTTGACGCGATGCTGCTGGTGCCGGTATCGGCCCACGCGCTGTTCGCCCGCCCGATGGTTGTCTCCGCCGACACCGGGCTGGCGCTGGAGGTGCTGCCGGAGTCGCCCGCCGCGGTGCTGTGGTGTGACGGGCAGCGGCTCATCGCGTTGAACCCGGGCGATCGTGTCGAGGTGGTCCGCGGTGAACGGCCCGTGCGCCTGGCCCGGCTGCAGGACACGCTGTTCGTGGACCGGCTCGTGGCCAAGTTCCAGCTGCCGGTCAAGGGGTGGAGCGGGCGCGGCCGTGATCAGTGAACTGCGCATTCAGAACCTCGGGGTCATCGCCGCTGCGACGGTCGCCCCGGGGCCTGGTTTCACCGCTCTGACCGGCGAGACCGGGGCGGGCAAGACCATGGTGCTGACTGCACTGGAGATGCTGCTCGGAGGCCGCGTCGACCCTGGGATCGCCTCCGCGGCAGCCATCGAAGGGGCCTTCGAGGTGCCGGCCGGCCATCCCGGGCTGGGTTTGGTGGAACAAGCCGGCGGCGTCTGTGATGACACCGAGATCGTCCTGGGACGCACCGCGAGCAAGGGCCGGCTGCGAGCGTTCGCCGGCGGCCGGATGGTGCCGGCAGCCCTGCTGGCCGAGATCGGGGACCTGCTGGTGACGGTGCACGGCCAGGCGACGCAGCAGCGGTTGCGTGGGCCGGCCGCCCAGCGTCGCGCCCTGGACCGGTTCGGTGGACCCGACCATGCCCGCCTGATCGAGGTGCATCGAGGCGCCTACCAACGCTGGGTGAGCGCCGAGCGTGAGCTGACCACAGCCCGGGACAACCAGCAGCAGACCGAGCAGCGGATACTCTTCTTGCGCACCGCACTCGAGGAGATCGAGAAGGTCGATCCGCAGCCGGGCGAGACGGACACCCGCAAGGCCGAACACCACCGGCTGACCAACCTCGCCGACATCAGCGCGGCTTCGGCGGCCGCGCAGGCCGCCGTCTCGGGTGACGACGACCTGCCGGGGGCGGCCGACATGCTGCACCAGGCGGCACGTGCGGTGCAATCCGTGGCCGATCCGGAGGTGGCCAGCCTGCATGAGCGGCTGATCGCCGCCGCTGAAGAGGTCTCCGACATCGGCCGGGAGATCTCCGCGTTCACCGATGGCCTAGCCGATCAACCGGGCCAGCTCGAATGGCTCAATCAGCGCCTCCATGACCTCGCGGTGCTGGATTCCCGCTTCGGTCCGGATGTGCTGGCCTGGTCCCAGCAGGCTGCGGCCGAACTGACCAGTCTGGAACGGGGGGTCAACCTGGAGGCGCTGCAGGCTGCGCAGATCGCCGCCCACGAGGCGTTGGTCGCGGCCACTGAGAACCTGACCGCGTCGCGGGTCCGTCTCGCGGTTGCGCTGCAGCAGCAGGCTACCGCCGAACTGCGGGAACTGGCGATGCCCAACGCGCACCTGCTCGTGAACGTCGGTCCCGGTGAGCACGGGCCCGAGGGCGCCGACGAGGTCGCCATCCAACTCGCCGCGCACCCCGGTTCGACACCGGCGCCGATCTCCAAGGCCGCCTCCGGGGGTGAGCTCAGCAGGATCATGCTGGCTCTCGAGGTGGTGCTCGCCGACACCGACACCGTGGGCACGTTCGTCTTCGACGAGGTCGATGCGGGGGTGGGTGGTGCCGCGGCGACGGCCATCGGTCGCCGGCTGGCGAAGTTGGCCGACCACGCGCAAGTCATCGTTGTCACTCACATGCCGCAGGTCGCGGCCTTCGCCGGCACCCATCTGCGAGTACACAAGAAACAAGCCGCCCACGTGACCACCTCCGACGTGCGGGTCCTCGACGACGAGGAACGGGTGGTCGAGATCGCGCGGATGCT
>JAKOZM010000574.1 GCA_029779995.1 Actinomycetes bacterium | reverse complement strand
CCCGCCGTGATCAGCAGCACCTTGGCCATGACCTCGGTCCCGGCCGCCGTGGTCACCAGTACACCGTCCGCCACGGATTCGCACGTCACCGCCTGCTCACCGAGCAGGTAAAGCGGGCTGAAGGATCCGGCCTGCTCGGCCAGACCAACCACGAGATCTCGGCCTCGCACCGCCGGAAAGCCCGCCACATCGTAGATCAGTTTCTCCGGGTACATCGCTGAGATCTGACCACCGATCTCTGGCAGCGTGTCGCAGACCACGGTGTCAAAACCCCGGAAACCCGCGTAGTACGCCGCATACAGGCCCACCGGACCTGCCCCGATGATCAGCAGATCTGTCGTCAGCCTCATGATGTGATCCATTTGATGCTGCAGCCCATGGCCGGTCGGTGCGGCGGTGGAACCGGCTCGCCTGCCATAACCTGCGCGATGGCGCGGCGCAGGAGGTCACCGGTGAGCGGGAGCCCGTTCTTCGGCGACGACGCATCGAGCGCCCCACGGTACTGCAACGTTCCCGCGCGATCGTAGAGGAAGAAGTCCGGCGTGCAGACGGCTCCAAAAGCCTGCGCCACGTCCTGCGAGGCATCGATCAAGTACGGGAACGACCAGCCTGCTCGCAGGGCCTGGGTCCGAAGGCCGGCCGGGGCATCCAGTGCGTACCCGTCCGCGTCGTTGGAGCAGATGGCCACGATCCGCAGGCCGTCGAATTCGGCAGCGATGGCTGCCAGTTGCGGTTCGACCCATTGCACATACGGGCAGTGGTTCGCGCAGAACGCCACCAACAGGACATGTCCGTCGGCGTAGTCCGCCAGAACGACGTCCCGACCCGCAATGTCCGGCAAAGTGGCGTGAGGAAGGGGGGTGCCCAGGGGTGTGGGCCCGGATTCAACTGCCATACGCACGAGCCTACTGATGGCCCCCGATGCCATTAGGCAGATCGGGTACTTCGTTCACCGATTTCGCATCTTGTGTGACATTCTGGAAATGTGTCCGTTGTCGTCGCCGCGAGCGTCGGGCTGATGATCGGGGTCGCCGCGCACCCTGTAGCCCCTGTGGACGTCGCGTGGAACCAGGGCAGCGGGGCCGCCCAGATGAGAAAGGGCCTACCCAATCCTCCCGGTTGGTACCAGGCCGCGGTAGGACCCCGCTCGACGGAGAAGGTTCTGTATCTGACGTTCGACGATGGGCCTTCCCCACAGACGCCCCGGCTGCTGCGTATCCTGCGCAAGCATGACGTGCACGCCACGTTCTTCGTGACCGGTGGGGCAGCGTCCAGCAATCCCTCGCTCGTGCGGACCATCCACCGACAAGGGCATGCAATCGGAAACCATACGTGGAACCACCCCCGCTTGACGCAGTTCTCGAATCCGCGGGTGCGTTCGGAACTGGTACGCACGCGTAAGGCCGTTGGCCCTGCCATGGGTCAGTGCATGCGCCCGCCCTACGGCATGGTGAACGAGCGGGTCGCTAGGACGTCCATTGCAGCCGGCTTCCAGCCAGTTCTGTGGACCGCTCATATAGAGGACTGGGCGCCCCACTCCCTTGCCTGGACGGTGAAACGACTGCGGTCGGACACGGGGCCTGGCGCGGTGATTCTCATGCACGACACCCACTCCCAAACGGTGGATGCGGTGCAACGGATGCTGCCTCAGTGGGTCAAACAGGGCTACCGCTTCGCTCCCGTGCCCGTGTGCGACTGACGCTCCTAGTCGAACAGGACACCGGGTTCCGCAGCTGCCCGCGCGGCCGCCACCCCGATCAGCATCTTGGCGGCCGGTGCGGGGGTTCCAGAGGCATCCCGGCGCTCGTCGACATCGGGGAGCGGCAACGCCTTACCCGCCGGCGTGCAGGCCAGCGGCTGTGGGCCAGCCCAGCCCTGCAGGACCGCGGTCTCGGCGGCCAACAGCCGGTGGCAGCGCACTCCGACGCCGTCGCGTCCGGTGCGGGGGAACAGCGCCAGGGGAGTGACCTTCACACTGCTGGCGCTGGCGCCTGTCCCCGTCACGGTGACCACAAAGCTGTTCGCATCGCAGGCCGCAGCGGCAACCACGACGGCCCCGTCCTTGAGCTTCATGCCCGCAACACCGCGGGCGCCCGCACCCTGCACCGGCACACCATCAGCTGCGGTGCGCAGTAACTGCCCGGTGGAACTGATGAAGACCAGGTCGCTGTCCGGCGTCACGGTGAAGGCGGCAACGAGCCGGTCCTTGGGATCCAGGCCCATGGACTGTTTGAGGGGCTGGTCAAGGTCCAGACGCTTCACCTTGCCGGCCGCGGTGACCAGGGCCACGGTCGACCCAAAGGCGGCCACACCGGCCACCTGCACATCGGCGGGCAGGTGCAGGAACTCCCGAATAGCCACAGTGCCCTTCAAGGAAGGAGAGTCCGCGGTATCCGGCAGGGCGGGGAGGTCCACCACCTCCAGTGGCACGATCTGGCCATCGGAGGTCAGTACTGCCACCTGCCCACGAGTGGTTGTCGCCACCGTGGTCAGTAAAGCGTCGTGGGCAACCCGCTTGGCGCCAGCATGGGGGAGGAGCGCCCCGGAGCTCCGTGCGGCCAACCCGGTCACCGACACCAGCACGTGACAGGGCTCATCGGGGATCTCGAGGTCAGCGGCAGCCGGTACCGGCCCGGCGGAGTCCAGCAGGACGGTGCGGCGTGGATCACCGAACGTTGTTGCGACCTCGGCCAGTTCGGCATCCAGGGTGGCTCGCAGTACGGAGTCGCTGCCCAGCAGTTCCTCCAGGCTGGAGATGGTGGCGCGCAGTTGGTCCCGCTCAGATTCCAGCTCGATCCGGGAGAACTTGGTCAGTCGCCGCAGGGGCATCTCGAGGATGTAGTTGGTCTGGTCCAATGAGAGATCGAACACGGTCATGAGGCGCTCGCGGGCCGCGTTGGTGTCGTCGCTACTACGGATCACCGCGATCACCTCGTCGATGTCCAGGATCGCGATCAGCAGTCCGTCGACGAGGTGCAGGCGAGCCTGCGCCTTTCCCAGCCGGAAGGTACTGCGGCGTCGGATGACCTCCACGCGGTGGTCCAAGAACACTTGCAGAAGGTCGCGCAGCCCCAAGGTCTTCGGGGCGCCGTCGACCAGTGTGACCGCATTGATCGTGAAGTTGTCCTCCAACGGGGTCAGCCGATAGAGATCGGCCAAGACGGCGTCCGGGTTGAAGCCGCTCTTGACCTCGATCACCAGCCGGGTGCCCTGCTCGCCGTCCGAAAGATCCACGACCGCTGAAACGCCGGTGATCTTCTTCGAGTTGTGCAGCTCCTTGATCTTCTCGATGATCCGCTCAGCACCCACCGAGTAGGGCAACTCCGTCACCACGATGCCGCGTTTGCGGGGTGTGAGGGCCTCGATCTGAGCGGTCGCGCGGATCTTGAACGCCCCGCGACCGGTGGCATATGCCTCCCGGATCCCTTCCAGGCCGACGATCCGCCCGCCGGTCGGCAGGTCCGGCCCCGGCACGTAGCGCATCAGCGCGTCCAGACTGGCATCTGGATGGGCGAGCAGGTGTCGGGCCGCAGCTATGACCTCGCCGACGTTGTGGGGGGCCATGTTCGTGGCCATTCCCACTGCGATGCCCGTGGCGCCGTTGACCAGTAGCGCCGGGATGGCGGCGGGCAGGACGTCGGGCTGCACTTCGCGGCCGTCGAAGTTCGGCCCGAAGTCAACGACATCCTCGTCGATGCCGTCGAGCATCGCCCGGGCCGCCGCGGCCAGCCGGCACTCGGTGTAGCGCATGGCCGCGGGGCCGTCATCCGGGGATCCGAAGTTACCGTGCCCGTCGATCAGGGGCAGCCGCATCGAGAACGGCTGGGCCATGCGCACCAGCGCGTCATAGATCGCCGAGTCGCCGTGCGGGTGCAGCCGACCCATGACCTCGCCCACCACCCGGGCGCATTTGACGTGGCCGCGATCGTTCCATAGGCCCATCTGTCCCATTTGGTACAGGATCCGTCGCTGCACGGGCTTCATCCCGTCGCGAGCGTCGGGCAGGGCGCGGGAGTAGATCACGGAGTACGCGTAGGTCAAGAAGCTGGACTTCATCTCGACCGCGACGTCGATGTCCGTCACATGACCCTCGTCCGGAGGGATCAGAGTTCCCGATGCCATGGGCCAATTCTCACGTACAACACCCGTGGCGGCGTGCAACGGTCCCGGGCACGGTGTGCCGTGGGTGTGAGTCCGGGCATCGCCCGGCTGGATTGGCGGGACCTACCTCAAGGACAGGAGCTGCGCCCATGTCCCCCGTTCAGCGGTCGTCAGGCGGCTGCCTCGGTGAGATCATTGATACGAGCAGTTACTACGCTCAGGTCGCCGAGCAGGTTCTCCCTCAGGAAAGGGTCCTGGGTGGTCTCGATACGAGACATCAACAATTCTTCCCGCTTGCGTAGCAGGTTAAGGTCCGCGCTCATCGCACACCTCCGCCTAACACTCGTAGTAGTGAGTCATTGGTTCTATCGGCCAACGACAGTGTGGTTATAAGTATGGATCTGCGCAACTTGAGAGCCGTCGCGGACCCGCCGGCTTGCGGACGGCGCGCGTGATGGCTGGTGCTCGATACGGTGGATCCATGAGCGCCGATCCGGTGTACCCCGAGCATTGGGAAGCCGATGTCATCCTTCGCGATGGACGCATCTGTCATATCCGGCCCATCCGTCCCGAGGACGGCGACGCGCTGGCGGCCTTTCATGAGAGCCTTTCTGCCGAGACGATCTATTACCGATTCTTCGCTCCCTACCCCAAACTCACCGAGAAAGACGTTTTCCGGTTCACGAATGTCGATTATGAAGACCGGGTGGCTTTCGTTGCGTTGATCAATGAGGCGATCATCGGTGTGGGCCGGTACGACCGCATCGACCGGTCGCAGGCCGAGATCGCTTTCGTGATCAGCGATCAGCACCAGGGGCGCGGCCTCGGTTCCATCCTGCTGGAGCATCTGGCGGTTGCGGCCCGGGAGAAGGGCATCAGCCGCTTCGAGGCGGAGGTGCTGCCCAGCAATCGCCGGATGCTCGCAACGTTCGAGGAGGCCGGGTACAAACCGACGCGGGCCATGGACGAAGGCGTGGTCAGACTTCACTTCGACATCAGCCCCACGGAGTCATCGCGGGAGGTGATGCAGGCCCGCGAGCAGCGCGCAGAGGCCCGCTCGATTCGTTCTCTGCTCGCACCGAGGGCTGTGGTGCTCATCGGCGCCAGCCGTCGGGAGGGCACGATCGGTAACACCCTGCTGCACAACCTGCGTCGGGCCCAGTTCACAGGCCCTTTGCTCGCGGTCCATCCGGAGGTGGATGAGATCGCCGGGGTGCCGTGCTACCGAAGCGTGGCGCAGGCGCCCGGACCCATCGACCTGGCCGTGATCGCCGTTCCCGCCGAACAGGTCATGGATGCGATCACCGACTGTGGTGCGGCGCGGGTCAGGGGAGCCGTGGTGGTTTCGAGCGGATTCGGCGAGACCGGTCGCCCGCAGGGCCGACTCCTGCAGGAGGAGTTGATCGCTCACGCCCGTGCCAACGGCCTGCGGATCATCGGGCCCAATGCGTTGGGGATCCTCAACACCGATCCGCATGTCCGGCTCAACGCGTCGTTGGTGTCGGACCTCGTGCCCCGGGGACGCATTGGCTTCTTCGCGCAGTCCGGGGCTCTGGGGGTGTCATTGCTCAATCAGGCCCAGGAGCGGGGCTTGGGTGTGTCGGTCTTCGTCTCCGCCGGCAACCGCGTCGATGTCTCGGCCAACGACCTATTGCAGTTCTGGGAGGACGACGAGACCACGTCCTTGGTGCTGCTGTACCTGGAGAGCATCGGTAACCCTCGCAAGTTCACGCGGGTCGCTCGCCGGCTGGGGGCCAACAAGCCCATCGTTGCGGTGCGTTCCGGACGCAGCTCTCAATCCCTTCCGTTGGGTCACACGGTCCGCCGCACTGCCCTGCCGCCGCAGGCCATCGATGCCATGTTCGAGCAGGCCGGGGTGATGCAGGTCGAGACCTTGTCGGAGCTGTTCGACGTCGCGAGTCTGCTCACTCTGCAGCCGCTGCCCAAGGGTCGGCGCGTCCACATCTTGGGCAATTCCGATGCTCTCGGTGTCCTCACTGCCGACGCGTGCGAGGCCAACGGCCTCGACGTGGTCGGCGAGCCGCTGCTGGTCGGGCATGGCAGCACCGTGGAGGAGCTCGTCGAGGCAGTGGGAGCGGCCATCTCGTCGCCGGACTCCGATGCCGTGATCGTGCTCTACGTGCCGGTGTTGCGTGGCACGAACCCGGAGTTCGCGAAGGCTCTGAAGAGCCTCGCGGAAACCTCGACGAAGCCTGTTCTGGGTGTGTTCATGGCTGCCGATGAGGGCCGGCGGGTGATCGCGATCGATGGTCCGCACGGCTTACCTGGCCGCGGTTCCATACCGGTGTTCCATGAGGTGGAACCGGCGGTCCGGGCGCTGTCCACGCTGGTCACCTATGCGCGCTGGCTGGACACGCCCCGCGGGACTGTCCCTGACCTTCCCGATGTGTCGGTGGAGAAGGCGCGGGCTGTGATGCGCACGGTGCGGCATGCCGCGATCGAGGAGCATGGCGAGCAGGCCCTCGTGCCGATGCACTATCCGGACCTGCAGCGGTTGCTGGAGTGCTACGGCATTCATCTGTGGGACGCCCATGTGGTCACCGCAGAGGCGCAGGCCGTCCAGATAGCCAATAACATCGGCTACCCCGTGGTCCTCAAGACGATCCATCCCGGCTTGGCCCACAGGCCGGATCTGGGTGGGGTGCGCATCAACCTGGAGAATGAGGCGTCTGTGCGCACGGCGTACCTGTCGCTGATCGCCACCTTGCCGCCCGAGGCGCAGAAACGACTGGTGCTGCAACATCAGGCCCCGGCGGGGATATCGGTGCTCGTCGAGAAGCGGGAGGACGCCCTGTTCGGTCCAGTGGTGTCGTTCGGACTGGCTGGTGACGTACCGAGGCTGCTCGGCGACCGGGGGTACCGGATCCCGCCATTGACCGATCGCGACGTGGACAATCTGATCAAGGCGCCGAAGGCGGCCCCCTTGCTGTTCGGCTACCGCAATGCCCCGCCCGTGGACATCGAATTATTGGCCGGGCTGATTCATCGGGTGGCTCAGTTGGCCGACGATCTGCCCGAGATCACACGCCTGGAACTGAACCCCGTCATCGCGGCCGGACGCACGCTATCGGTCGTGGGGGCGTCCGCCTGGTGCGGGCCGACCATGATCCGCGCAGATCTGGAGGCGCGTCGGCTGCCGGGCTGAGGTGGCGGCGGGACACATTCCGCCGCCAGCGGGCGGGGCAATGACAATATGGTCCTATGGCGACACCCGTATTTGCCCATCCCCAGTTGCGGGAGGCGATCGAACGCACTGGTTACTACCCGAACGTGGTGCAGGACGTGCTCATCGCCGCCCTCGGTCCTGAGCAGGTGCAAGATTTCATCGTTCAGCACGAGACGACATTTGACCGTGCCGACGAGATCCGCCGGCACATCACAGTGTTGCTGCTGACCGACAGTCGGTTGGTAGTGGTGCACGTCGATGAGCACTCCGACGGGCAGCCAGCCGGGCAGGTGCAGGCATCGTCGGCCACAGAATCGGTTCCGCTGTCGTTGATCGGGCCGGTCGTGGTGCAGCGGGTGGTCGACAATCCGGCGCACTTCCGGCCCGGGGACCTGCCCTCAGAGGTGGTTCTCACCGTGAATTGGGGCAGCATCAGCCGCTTGGATCTCGAACCTGCCACGTGTGGTGATCCGCAGTGTGAAGCCGACCACGGGTACACCGGCACTATGGCGGTGGACGACTGGAACCTGCGGGTCTCCCGGGCAGCCGACGGTGATGATGTGGTGGAGGCCGCGCTGCGGTTCTCGGCATCCCTGATCGCCCGGACATCGGTTTAGAGGTCGGATCCGTTCGTCTCGTGCATTGCGGTTAGTGCCGTGTACATCCGTTCGGCGTGTCGCGAGGGGAATTGACGAACGGTTGTACCTAGGGCGAACGGCTGTCACCTCGCAGCCAGCAACGGTTCGTCGCAGCCCCAGGGGTTCGTCTCGTGCCCATCGGTTCGGCGTGCCGCGGGTGCTATAGGCGCACGGATGTACCGCCGAACGCTTGTAGGCTCACGCCCGCACTGCCGGCAAAGAGACGACAGTTGGTTCACCTCCCCCGATGAGGCAACTAGCTGAAACTGAACCACATGTCGTAAACGCTGTGGTGGGTCAGAAGATTCGGCTCGGATCGTCAGCCATGAGCGGCTGGGCGGCAGCGGGTTCCCGGTGCTGATGAGCCGCGCGAGCAGCGGCCTTCGCCGCGGGGTGTTGGGCGTCCCAGTGCTGCGGAATCGCCTTGGGTTCGGTGAGGTCTACGACGGAGTCGCTCAGGAGGTCAGCCGTGTGCACGTCCGCCGGCACCACCGTGCCCTCCGTGACGCGGAAAACCAGCGCCAGCACATCCTGACCATCGACGGTGGCCTCAATGCGCCACGCGTGCTCGTCGGTCTTCCGGCAGGACCACTCGAGCTCGTCAGTGTGGACGTCGGCGCGGCGGGCGCCGCGGTCCACGAGTTCCTCCACGGCCACTTGTTGACCGGCGGAGTGGATGGTAAGGCGGCGAGCCCGCTGGATGACGAAGTCCATCTCGGCGACGACGGGCTCCGCGAACCGCTGCACGAAGTCTGCGGCCAAGTCAGTCTGGGCCACGACCTCGTCCACCGATACGCCCTGCCGGATCAGGGCCTGGATGTCGCGGGGCGTGATCGCGGAGGTCGAGGTGCGTGCGGTGTTGCGATGAATCCCACGACGGACGTTCGCCGCCAGGGTTTCGTCCACCGCAATCATGTACTGCACGCCGCGGCTGTCCTCGAGGACGAGGTGCGTACCATCTTCCGACAGCCGCTCTAGACGCAATTCGCGCATGGTCTCAATGACTCCCCAGTAGATCCGTGATGTGCACTGCCAGTGTGGCAGAGGTCCTGACGACTCCTGGGCAAGGTGAGTGGCGGCGTGTCACGCGCTCTGTTTGGCCGCGATGATCGCCAACGCCCGCACCTCGGCCTGCTGGGTGGTCCTGTACGCGGCCAGGGAGATGATCCAGGCGACGATCGCACAACCGGCGGTCACCAGATACGCGACATGGGCGCCGCGGGTATCGATCAGCGCCCCCGACACGGGTGCGGCGATCGCGATGCCCAGCGCCATGCCGGTGCTCGTCCAGGTGATCGCCTCCGTCAACTGCCGGGCTGGCACGATGCGTTCCACCAACGCGGTGCCCGAGATCAGGACGGGGGACACGCTCAGACCGGCCAGCAGGGCGATCGGCGCCAGTACCACGGCGTTGGGTGCCAGGGGGAAGCCCAAAGTGACGACCGCCATGAGGGTCAGAGCCTG
>JAKOZM010000573.1 GCA_029779995.1 Actinomycetes bacterium | reverse complement strand
AGCAGGTCGATGAGGACGTCGTCGGCATGCAGTTGGAACAAGTTGTATGCCGCTTCGCGCACCTTCTCTCGGCGGTAGTCGGCGGTGGTCATCCGCAGCGGCTCCACAGAGTGGATGCGGAAGGGCTCGAAGACGGTGCGGAACGGGGTGTCAGTCACGAACGAGACTGTATGCCGCCGAAATCGTCCTTCGTCAGTCTTGGCGCCGAGTTTCTTCGCCGGACCCGGCTGGCCGCACGAACACCCGCCAGCCCCAGGCCGCGAGGTCCATCCGCATTCCGTCCCGGCCGCGCAGTGGCGAGCCGTCGAGGGCGTCCACCCACGGGCCGTCTTGCGGACCGCGCCCCAGGGTCACACTGCGATGGGCCCCTGAGAAGTTGAACACCGCGAAGACACTGTCCCCGCCCTGGGTCCGGACGAACGAGAACACCGACGCGGGCAGGTCGTTGGGCACCTTGACCATGCGGCCTCCGGCGGCGCCGTTCCACAGGGCCGGGTGCGCCTTCTTGAGAGCGAAGAGCTTGCGGTACAACTCACCTTGGGGGTCGCTTCGCCAGACGATCTCGTCTTTGTCGAAGAACGCCAGGCGCTTGTCGAAACCGGCCTCCTGGCCGTTGTAGATGAGCGGCATTCCCTCACCGATCACCGAAAGCACGATGGCGGCTTCGCGCATCGGCCCGAACTGCTCGAACTCGGTCCCCTCCCAGGAGTTCTTGTCGTGGTTGGAGACGAACATCATCCGGATGGCGTCGCGCGGCCACGACGACTCGTTCCAGGCGTAGAAGATCTGCAGCGCGGTGACGTCCGACCTCCCCGTGGCGATGTGGTGCATCGTCTCGTTCCAGGACCAGCCATAGGTCATGTCGAAGGCGGCTTCGTGCAGGTCGCGGGCCTCCCATTCGGCCAACATGAACACCGGCTTGATGGCGTCGAGTTCGGCGCGGGCCTGTTCCCAGAAGTCGCGGGGGACGAAACCGGCTACGTCGCAACGGAATCCATCAACGTCCGCTTCTCGAACCCAGTAACACATCGACTCGGTCATGTAGCGGCGCAGTCCGGGATGGGAGTAGTCGAGGTCGATCACGTCGTCCCAGTCCCACCAGGGAGTCGGGCGGAAGTCACCCTTCCAATCGCGGGCGTACCACTCGGGGTGCTCGGCGACCAGCACGTTGTCCCATGCCGTGTGGTTGGCCACCCAGTCGAGGATGACCTTCATCCCCAGCGCGTGCGCAGCCGCGACGAAGGAGCGCAGATCTCGCAGCGTGCCGAACTCCGGGTTGACCGCGCGATAGTCGCGCACGGCATACGGGCTGCCCAGGGCACCCTTGCGCCGGTCCGCTCCGATCGGGTTGACCGGCATCAGCCAGATGATGTCCACGCCCAGTTGGCGCAACCGAGGGAGGTGCTCGCGAGCTGCCTGGAAGGTGCCCTCACGGGTGAACTGCCGTTGGTTGAGCTGGTAGATCGTCGCTGCCCGAGCCCACGGTGGGTGCTCGATCCGCGTCTGGGGGCGCGGGACGTAGCAGGACTTCTCGGCGTGGTCGGTCACAGACGCTAAGGGTATGCCGGTCCCCGAGGGCGGCGCTTACCGCTGCGCGACAGCCCGCTGGCCAAGCCCGTCGGAGGTAGCCGCTTCGCTCGTCGAACGCGACGGGCGAAGCGGCCGACGCGCGCTTTCGGTGGCGTTGCCGTGGCGGACGCGAGAGACGATGCGGCTCATCGCCACGGGGGTAACCCCGATGTAGCGGGCGAGATCCTTCTGTGGGACGAGCTCGACCAATTCCGGACGTTCCCGAACCAGGACGCGGTAGCGCTCCTCCGCGTTGAGGGTGAGCAACTCGCGCTCGCGCTTCTCCTGCAGGGCAGAGGAGGCAATCGAGGCGACCAGGGCCAACTGCTGCCATTCGCGATGTCGGTTCGACAGCGCCCAGAAGGTGGCGATGTCGACATACCGTGCGCGTACTCGGGTGATGGCACGGGCGCTGTAATGCATGTACGCCGACGGACC
>JAKOZM010000324.1 GCA_029779995.1 Actinomycetes bacterium | reverse complement strand
CAGCCGGGCCAGCAGGTCGGCGGCGTGACCGTCGCTGATCGGGCCGTACCCTTCGATCTCGGCCCCGTCGTCGGTCATGATCACGGTCACGGGGACCTGTTGGGCGGGGCTGATCCCGGTCAGCAGCTCCACGAAGGTGTCGGCCTGGTTGGCGTCCCGCGACCCGTCGGTGGAGCGGCAGCCGGCCCGCACCGACTCCATGCAGGCGGTGGCTTCCTCGGCGGTGAGGTAGGCGGACAGGGTGGCCATCCCGTCCGGTTCCGGGGTCAGCCACACCCCGCGCTGTTTGCGGGCCCGCTTACGGCGCCGTTCGGCGGCGTCGGGGTCGATCCGGTCGACCTGGCGGGTCAGCCACGGACGGAGCTGCGATTTCGTGTGGGTGGTGGCGTAGGCGATCGCCCGGTCAGCGACCTCCTGCCGGTCGGCCAGTTCCAAACCGCCGGTGGCGCGGACGATCTCCCGAACCTTCCCCAAATCAATCCGGCCCTCAGACAGCGCGGCCAATACGGCAGGGAGGTCTTTGACCACAGGCACCGCCACATCGACCATCGCCGAGGCGACACCGGGGCTCCACATCATCGCGCAGGCGATCTCCGGCGGGCACGGATCGACCACGACACCGTCGGGGTCGGCGCCAGCCTCGGACTCCTGGTACACCTCATTGAACGCCACCAGCTGCCGGGCCTGGCAGAACCCGATCATCGCCTCCGCGGCTTTCGCCACCTCGAGCGGGTCACCGTCGGAAAGCATCACTTCCCACATCGCAACCATCGATTGATCCATACCCCAATGCTAGAACGGGGGTACGACAAACAACCCTCATGAGCAAGAACTGTGGAAAGGCACTGTGACTACCCACACGACTGAGGACAACACCGCAGCGCGGTCGGACGTGGATGTGCGGCTGACCCCCTCGCGAATGTCAGCCGCACGTCACGTATTTGCCTAGATGAACAGCAGTTGGGCCCCGTCGGTCATCTCGATGAAGTCGCTGGCATTGATGATGGCCTCGACGTCGTCGCGCAGATCCGTCTCGTCCAGGTTGTTCATGTCCGCACTCATCCGGCAGGCCCACAGGTGACCACCGGCGGCGACGATCTGGTCGAGGAAGTCAGGCACCTCGGGGATGCCCAGATCGGCGATCTGCTTCTTCATCATCTTGGTTGCCATCTGCGTCATGCCGGGCATGGGAGACAGTGACTGCGGCATCTTCGTGTCGCGGCCGGGCAGATGCATCGCGGTGTTGCCGACCGGGGAGAACTGCAGGTCGTACATCCGCGACTTGGTGATCATGTCGAAACCCCAGAACGTGAAGAACAGGTGCGTCTCGATCCCCTCGCCGAGGGCCGCGTTGCCCAGGACCAGCGCCGGGTAGGCCATGTCCAGGTTGCCCTTGGAGCAGATGATCGCCAGCTTGCGATCGGTCTCGTCGTCGTCGCCGAAGTTCGGGATGATGGGATTGCCAGTGTCAGCCATGATCACACGCAGCCGTGGGGCTTGGGCAGGCCGGCGACGTAGGCCATCTTCTTCGCCGGCTTCTTCGGGAACAGTTGGAACTGCTCTTTGGTGGGGAAGCCACCGGCGGTCTGCACACGGCGGGTCGTGGCGGTCTCGCCCTTCTCCTTGTAGTCCTCGCGCAGCCAACGGATGAGTTCCCAGTGGCGGTCGGTCATGTCGACGCCGATGTTCTTGGCCAGTTCTGTGCCGATGTCCTCGGACCATTCGTCGTACTCGGTCAGGAAGCCCTCGTCG
>JAKOZM010000551.1 GCA_029779995.1 Actinomycetes bacterium | reverse complement strand
ACCGCGGTCAGTGCGGCGGTCACCTCAGAGGAGTCGTCGCGCATCTGCTGGCCGAAGATCGTGCGGCCGATGATGTCCAGGGTCAGTTCCGACATGGCCTGCGTCACCTCGATGGTCGCGCCATCGTGCCACCTGTCCGACGTGATGCCGGCAGCTGCGGTCATGTCACCCACGTACTCAGCAATCCGCTGGCCGTGGAACAGGGGTTGGATCGCGCGCCGATGTCGTAGATGTTCGGCCCCGTCGGCGGTCAGCAAGCCGTTGCCCAGTAGGGGGCGGGTGAGCTGCAGAGCCAGGCTCTTGCGGGTATGACGGCCATTGGTGACGAAGACGTCCCAGATCGCCTCTGGAGCGAAAAGGACATGGGTATGCTCACCGGCCAATCCGATATGCACGACTGGCTGATGCCATCGAGAAAGGTCGGCGAACACCTCGTACGCCGCCCTGCGACCGGTCATCATCTCCCAGGACTCCCGCCACCCCCGCGGACCTGGTGGGCGCTGGGTGGCGGACTGCGGGACGTGCATGCTGGACACGATCTGGCGGGCCGTGTCGATTCTGTCGATGAGTGCGCTGGGCATGTGGATAGTCTGCCTGGCAGGGGGATCTCCAGGGAAAGGGCGGCTCACAGAGATGCAATGGCGCGAGGTTCATCTGCCTGACGTGCACTGGGCGCCGCAGGGATTACCGGGCAGGTTGAAAGCCCTGCCCGGCTGGGCTGCCCGGCTGGCGGGGGAGGCCCGCTTCGCCGGGGAAGTACTCAAGTTCGATGTCGACCTCCCGTTGGCGCGTTATTCCCAGACGCCGGTCGCCCGGCAGGTGCTGGTCATCCCTGGATTCGGGTTCGGCGATGTCGCCACGTTGCCGATGCAGATCGCCCTGAAGCGGGCCGGTTTCCAGGTGGTGTGTTCGGAAATTGCGTTCAATGTGCGGTGCTCTGATCGAGCGGTCGACCGGCTGGCGCAGGTCGCCCGGGTGGCCGTCGAGCGCGACGGCAAACGCCTGATGGTGGTTGGCCACAGCCGCGGCGGCATGCTCGCCCGCGGCCTCGCGGCCAGGCATCCGGAGCTGGTCAGCACAGTGATCAGCCTCGGGGCGCCGCTCAACGACGAATTCGCGTTCTATGAGATCCCGCAGCCGGTCGTCGGGGTTCTCAAGTTGGTGCACCACCGGGATCCGGAACTGCGTGAGCGTGCCTGTGTCACCCGGGACTGCACCTGCCCCTACATGCTGGCCACGCACCGGCCGTTGCCGGACTCGGTGGAACTCGTCAGCTACTACACGACGTCCGACGGCATCGTCGACTGGCGCGCATGTGTTGTGCCGGGGGCAGAGAACATTGAGGTACCTGGGTCGCATCTGGGGATGGGTCTGCGGCCGGCAACCGTGAGGCTGGTCATGGAGCGCCTGATTCATTCGGCCGAGGTGTACTGAGCCGCCGTCGATCAGCGCACGTGTCCCCGTGTGGCGCCGGATGGCACCTCTGAAGGTGGCTGCCGATGTGGTGGCCTGCGGGCACCTCGGGACACTCTGATCCGTCGGCTTGCTCATGAAGCGACCGCCTTTCGGCGCCGACCTGGAGCGTGGTGCGAGGGGTAGAGGTGGTGGACGGGGGCCGCGGTGGTACTGCCCGACCCGATCGGGGTTGTCCCCAGGGCTGTGGGGATCGGGCGCAGGGAAATGTCAGAGGTTGTTTGTAGGTTTGGGGTGTCGCCAGGTTGGTGGCCATCAGCTCGTGGAGCGACGTCGCAGGGGGTGTCCCCTGGTTCGACACGGATCGCGGTTGGAGGTGACGGCTGATGGGGTTCTTTGAGGTGCCGGCCTTGGCGTTGCGGCGTGCGAGGTTGGCTGATGAGTTGCCGGTGGAGACCCCGGCGGTGTTCGAGCAGTTGTCCGGGCAGGTGTTGGCGCTGCCCGATCCGGCGGGGTTGACCGCCGAGCAGCGCCTGGGCGCGGTGCAGGCCGCGGCCCGTCTGCAGACGATGCTGGAGGCCTACCAGACCCAGGTGGCCGGGGTGTGTGACACCGCGCAGGACTCCCGGGTGTTCGCCGCGGGGACGACGGGGTCGATGGTGGCGGCGTTGACCGGGCACAACCGGGCGGTGGGTTCGGCGATCGTGGGGCGGGCCCGGGATCTGCGGGGCATGCCGCACGTCGCGGGCGCCTACCGGGCGGGGGAGATCACGGGTCGGCATGTGTACCTGTTGTGCCGGGCGGCGGGCAGTCTGCCGCGTTTTCCGGTGTTGGAGGCGGACCTGGTCGCGGCGGCGGCGGTGATTGAACCGGCGGTGTTGGCCCAGGTGCTGGCGGTGTTGGTTGCCCAGGACCGCCCGGAGGCCCCGGATGAGGATTTTCGGGCGGCGCGGGCCAAACGCGGCCTACACATCTCGGATCTGGGCAACGGGTTGTACCGCGTCGATGGGCATCTGGATCAGGTGGCCGGTGCCCGGCTGCGCGACGCCCTGGCTTCGTTCACCGACCCGCCGGCTGTGGGTGATGACCGCACGCCGAGCC
>JAKOZM010000528.1 GCA_029779995.1 Actinomycetes bacterium | reverse complement strand
CGAAACGGATCTGCCGCGGTGGTTCCTGAACTCGATCATCGTCGCGTTCTTCACGATGTTGATCGGGATCTTCTTGTCGGCCACGGCCGGCTACGCGGTCAGCCGCTTCCGGTTCCCCGGGCATAAGCAGTTGATGTGGTCGTTCCTGATCACACAGATGTTCCCCATGGCGATCCTGATCGTGCCGATCTACAACATCTTCGCCAGGCTGGGCCTGCTGAACAGTCTCGGCGGTCTGGTGCTGGCTTACTGCACGACCGCCGTCCCGTTCTGTGCGTGGATGCTCAAGGGGTACTTCGACACCATCCCCATCGAGATCGATGAGGCGGGCCGGATCGACGGTCTGACCCCGTTCGGCACCTTCTGGCGGCTGGTGCTGCCGCTGGCCCGGCCGGGCCTGGCGGTCACGGCGTTCTACACCTTCCTGACCGCCTGGGGTGAGGTCGCCTACGCGACCGCCTTCCTCACATCGGACTCGAAGAAGACTCTGGCGGTCGGTCTGCAGACCTTCGTGGGTCAGTTCAAAACGGAGTGGGGATACCTGACGGCGGCCGGCATTCTGGTCACCATCCCCGCTGTCATCGTCTTCCTACTCGTTCAGAAGAACCTCGTGGCCGGCCTCACTGCCGGTGGGACCAAGGGCTAAGGAGAGAGCACACAAATGGCTGGAGCTGGAGTTACCTTCGACCGCGCAACCCGCATCTACCCGGGTTCGGAGAAACCTGCCGTGGATGCCCTGGATCTTGAGGTCGCCGACGGCGAGTTCCTGGTGCTGGTGGGGCCGTCGGGCTGTGGCAAGTCAACGAGCCTGCGCATGCTGGCGGGCCTGGAGGACATCGACGGGGGCCGGATCCTGATCGGCAGCCGGGACGTCACCCACCTCGCTCCGAAGGAGCGGGACATCGCCATGGTCTTTCAGAACTACGCCCTGTACCCGCACATGACAGTTGGCGAGAACATGGGCTTCGCGCTGAAGTTGGCGAAGGTGCCCAAGGACGAGATCGAGCGCCGCGTGCAGGAGGCCGCCAAGATCCTGGACCTCGGTGAATACCTCTCCCGCAAGCCCAAGGCACTGTCCGGTGGGCAGCGGCAGCGGGTGGCGATGGGCCGCGCGATCGTGCGCGAACCCCAGGTGTTCCTCATGGACGAGCCGCTGTCCAACCTCGACGCGAAACTGCGCGTGCAGACGCGCACGCAGATCGCGCAACTGCAACACCGGCTGGGCACCACGACGCTGTATGTGACTCACGACCAGACCGAGGCCATGACCATGGGTGACCGGGTCGCCGTGATGAAGGACGGCCTGCTGCAGCAGTGCGACACCCCCCGCGCGCTCTACGACCACCCGACGAACGTGTTCGTCGCCGGCTTCATCGGCTCACCGGCGATGAACCTGCTGGAGGTGCCGCTGAGCAATGAGGGCGTGACGGTCGGGGGCACGCTGGTGCCCGTCGAGCGTGGCATCATCGACGAGGCGCACAAGCAGGGCCTTCGTTCGGTGATCCTCGGATTCCGCCCGGAGGACACCGCCATCGAGACCTCTGAGACGGGCATCCCGGTCGTCGTCGATGTCGTGGAGATCCTTGGTGTCGACGCGTATGTGTATGGCAATGTGACCACCCCCGCAGGTCCGGTGGAGGTCGTGGTGCGCGGGAACGGCCGGGTGCCGCCCAAGGTGGGCGAGACCATCCGGGCCGGGATCAGCCAAGAACACATGCACGTGTTCAACCCGAGCACGGGCAACCGGATCGGCGACTGACCCGACAGCAGCTCACAGGGCCCCGTGGTGGTGACACTGCGGGGCCCTGCGCGGTCAGCGGGGCGGTACATGGCTGCGCGGGCTCCACCAAGTGGCACAGTGGTCTGGTGAATCCGTCAACCGCGGCCGCCATTGTGATCATCGACGAGTTGGTGCGATCAGGGGTCAACGACGTCGTCCTGGCGCCCGGTTCGCGCAGCGCTCCGTTGGCCATCGAGGCCGCCCGTGCCCACGAGCGCGGCGAGTTGCGCCTGCATGTGCGCATCGACGAGCGCAGTGCCGGCTTCCTGGCGCTCGGCCTGGCCAAGGCGGGCGGCGAACCGGTGCCGGTGATCACCACCTCAGGGACGGCCGTGGCCAATCTGCTGCCGGCTGTGGAGGAGGCGCACCACAGCAACGTGCCCGTGATCGTGATCAGTGCCGACCGGCCTGGCGAACTGCGGGAGACCGGCGCCAACCAGACCCTCGATCAGGTCCGGATCTTCGACAGTTGCGTGCGCTGGGCGGTCGACATCGAGGCCCCCCACATGGGCAAGGGACAGGTCGGCTACTGGCGCAACACCATCTCGCGGGCCGTGAGCATCGCGCGCCATCCCTGGCAGCGCGGGCCGGTGCACGTGAACATCGCCCTGCGCGACCCGCTGGTCCCCACCGGTGACGCCACCTGGGTCGAGGACCTCGAGGGCCACGACGGGATCCCGTTCACCGATGAGGAGGGAGACACGGTGCACGTCGTGCGCACCTGGACCGTGGACCGCCGGATCTCGATGAGTGTGCAGGAGCCCATCGACGAGATCCTCGACGACCTTGCCGCCGGCGAGTTGCCGGAGAAGGGCCTGATCATCGTCGGGGACATCGATGATCCCGAGGATGCCGCTGCGGCCATTGAACTGTCCGAGTCCTGCGGCTGGCCTCTGCACAGCGAACCCAGTGGCATGGCCCGGGCAGGCAAGTACACGCTGGCCCATTTCAGTCTGCTGACGGCTGCCCCCGGCTTCGTCGCCCAACACGTGCCCGACCTGGTGATCACCGTGGGCAAGGTGGGATTGAGCCGCGGGGTGATGGCCACCATCCGGGCTGCCGGCCTTCACCTGCACGCCGAGACGCAGCGCACTGGTAGGTGGCCGGATCCGACCCGCACGGCGGCGGCCGTGCTCGGATCGGTCCCCGCCCCACCCGAGGACAGCGAACTGCCCGGGGCCAGCGAGTGGCTGGACTGGTGGCTGATGGCTGATGCGGCCGCCCAGCGCACGGTGGAGAAGACGCTGGCAGCCGCCCAACCCACCGGTCTGCACGTCGCTCATGCGATCTGGGAGGCGGCCGATGAGGATGACCTGATCTTCGTCGCCTCCTCGCGCAGCATCCGCGACCTCGAAGCGGTTGCCGGGGTGCGCCGGGATCCGCCGCGGGTGATGGCCAACCGCGGCGTCAACGGCATCGACGGATTGGTCTCGACGGCCATCGGGGCAGCTCTGGCCCACCAGTCAGTGGGTGGGGGCACGGCCTACGCGCTATTGGGCGACCTGGCATTACTGCACGATCAGAACGGCCTGTTGATCGGCCCTGACGAGCCAGTACCGGACCTGATCCTGGTCGTTGTCGACAACAACGGTGGAGGCATTTTCGGTTCCCTCGAACAGGCGGCACCGGACTTCGAGGACGTTTATGAGCGGGTCTTCGGGACACCCGTCGATGTGGACCTGCGGGCGCTCATCGTCGCCCACGGGGTGCCGGTCTTCGACAGCCTGGCCGACGCGCTGGGCGGCAGTGGGATCCGGGCCATCGTGGTCGGGCCGGTGGACAGGTCGGTGGAGGCACAGATTCATCGCGATCTGCGCGAAGCGCTTGCATGAGGCGGCCACGCCTGCTGAGGTGAACCATGCTGCGCGTGATGGTGACAACGGGTTTGATCGCGGGGGCGATGATCGGGGCTCCGGCCCAGGCTGATGAAACGCACCTCGACGAGGCGTTGGCGCAGTTGCCCGGCATCGTCGAGAGCGTGCGGGCCAGGACCGGGGTGCCCGGTGTCGCTGTGGCGGTGGTGCACGGCGACAAGCTGGTGTACAGCGGCGGTTTCGGGGTGCGCAACACGAAGGGGACCAAGCCGGTCACCCCCGACACGGTCTTCCAGCTGGCCTCGGTGTCCAAGTCCCTGGGATCGTCGACCATCGCCGCGGCGGTGGGCAAGAAGACCCTCAAATGGCACGACCCGGTGCGCAAGTACCTGCCCGGCTTCGCCCTGTCGCGCAAGTACCCGAGCGACAAGGTGACCGTGGCCGACTTCTACTCCCATCGCAGCGGGCTGCCCGGATTCACCGGCAACGAGCTGGAATCCTACGGTTTCACCCGCGACCAGATCATCGACCGGATGCGATACGTACCGCTGGAGCCCTTCCGGGTCACGTACTCCTACAGCAACTTCGGGATGACGGTCGGGGGAGAGGCCGCCGCCAAGGCCAACGGGACGACCTGGGAGACACTGGCCGACCGGATGGTCTTCGACCCGCTGGGGATGAAGCACACCTCCTACCGCCACCGGGATTTCGTCAAGCAGAGCAATCGTGCCGCCCTGCATCAGCAGGTGAACGGTAGCTGGGTGCCGTCGGCCAAACGCCAACCGGACGCGCAGGCGCCCGCCGGTGGCGCGAGCAGCACCGTGCTGGACATGGCCCAGTGGCTTCGCATGCAGTTGGCCAACGGTCGCTTCGACGGTGAGCGGGTGGTCGCCGCTGGCGCCTTACGGGAGGCCCGCTCGCTGCAGATGCGCACCTCGCCAACCACCGATGATGCCGGCGCGATCCGCGGCTACGGCTATGGGATCGGCACCTCGGTGGACGGTACCGGCCGCGTTCGCTGGTCGCATTCGGGTGCCTTCTCCGCCGGTGCGGCGACCACGTACCTGATGATCCCAAGCATGGACCTGGGCATCGTGGTGCTGACCAACGGCTGGCCGATCGGGGTGCCCGAGACCATCACCGAGACTTTCGCCGAGATCGCCGAGACGGGGACGTCCCGGGATTGGCTGCCGATCATGCAGCAGGCCTTCGCGCCCTTCACCACCCCCGCGGACACGATCAACGGCACGCCCCGCCCGGCCCAGCCCGCCCCGGCCGGCAAGCTGGCCAGGTACGAGGGGACCTACCGCAACGACTACGTCGGGCGCGCCCGGGTGACCAAGGTGGGCTCGCACCTGGTCCTGCGGCTTGGTCCGCAGGGTCAGCGTTCACTGCGGCTGCGGCACTGGACCGGCGGGGTCTTCTACTACAGCGCGATCGATATGCCCAAGGCCTTCATCACCGGCGCCACCTTCGATCTCGCGGCGGGCACGCTGCAGATCGAGGAAGTGCCGGGGGAGTTGGGCGTTCTGCGCCGCAGCAGCTGAGCCCGGCTCAGCCCAGCGCCCAGCGCATCGCCGCGAGTTTCGTCTCCGACTCCTCGAACTCGGACTGCGGATCGGAGCCGGCGACGATACCGCAGCCGGCGAAGAGGTCGATCCGGGAGTTGTCCGGGCTGAGCTGACCACAGCGCAGCGCGATGCCGAACTCCCCGTCGCCATTGGCGTCGAACCACCCCACCGGCCCGGCGTAACGACCTCGGTCGAGGCCCTCGTGGCTGAGGATGTACTGCATGGCCCGCTCCGTGGGGGTGCCGCACACCGCGGCGGTGGGATGCAGAGCACCGGCGATCGCCACGACCGACGTGTCATCCACGAGCATCGCGTGGACGTCGGTGGCCAGGTGCTGCACATTGGCCAGGCGCAACACGCTCGGTTCGGCGGGGACCTCGAGGTCGGTGCAGTGGGTGCCGAGCGCCTGCGCCACCGACATGACTGCGTAGGCGTGCTCCTCGCGGGCCTTGTCCGAAGCGACCATGGCACTGGCCAATTGCCCACTCTCGGCCTCGTCCTTGGCCCGCGGCACCGTCCCCGCGAGTACCCGGGACATGACCTGTTCCCCGGTGCGGCGCACCAGTAGTTCCGGGGTTGCCCCGATCAGGCCGTGCACGCTGAACGTCCAGCAGTCGCTGTAGCGCACCGTCAGCCGGCGCAGCGTGCGCAGGACGTCGATGTCGCCGGAGACGCTCACAGAGCGAGCCAGGACCACCTTGTCGAGCAGCCCGGCGGAGATATCGCTCACCGCAGCGGCCACGATCTGCTCATAGTCCGGTGCTGGCGGTGGTGCCGACATCGGGCCATCGGCCGGCGCCGGAGAGGGCTGGCACGGGGTGATGGTCGTGATCCACGCCTTACCATCACGGCGGCCTACGATCGTGCCGGGCACGGTGATCACCGATTCCGCCTCGCCGTCGAAGGCGAATGACGCGAACGACACGGGGCCGGTGCCGGGAGCTAGGACGGCGTCGTCGACGTGGGCGTCGGCACAGAAGCGCGTCCACCATCTCTGTGCCCGGGCGAAACGCTCCGGACCGCGGACCGTCGTGGTCGCCGCGACGTCCCACGCGATCAAGCCGTCGCCCTCGTGCAGCCAGGTCAGCGGTGTGGTGTCGCAGGGCAGCAGATCCAGCAGATCGGTGGGGTCGACGAGCCGCGTCCGGACTTCCACGGGCACATTCGTCACGCCTTCCAGGGTAGGGCTGATGGCAGGTTCGCGCCTGCGCGGGTCAGGGCAATGCCCGGCCCGCGTGACAGACTGACCCGGTGAGTAGAGCGGACCTGGACAAACAACCGCCCGCGGTCTCGGAGATGTTCGACCGGGTGGCCAAGCGCTACGACCTGACCAACGATGTGCTCGCGATGGGGCAGACCCGGCGCTGGCGCCGGCTGGTCGCCGATGCCCTCGAGATCCGGCCCGGCCAGCGCATCCTGGACCTGGCGGCCGGGACCGGAACGTCCAGCGAGGCGCTGCGGGAGCGCGGCGCGCAGGTGGTGCCGTGTGACTTCTCGCTGGGGATGCTGCAGGTGGGACGCGAGCGGCTGCCGCACCTGCCGTTCATCGCCGGCGACGGGATGTCCCTGCCTTTCGCCGACGACGTCTTCGACGCGGTGACCATTTCTTTCGGATTGCGCAACATCCACGACCCCGGGGCTGGTCTGGGTGAGCTGCGCCGCGTCACCAAGCCAGGTGGGCGGCTTGTGGTGTGCGAGTTCTCCACGCCGACCTGGACTCCATTCCGGACCGTCTATCTGGAGTACCTCATGAAGGCGTTGCCGGCGGTGGCGAGCAGGGTGTCCAGCAATGCCGCGGCCTATGAGTACCTCGCCGAGTCGATCGCCGCGTGGCCAGATCAGTCAGGACTGGCACACCTCATCGCATCGACCGGTTGGAAAGACGTGGCGTGGCGCGACCTGTCAGGAGGCATCGTTGCCTTGCACAGGGCGATAGCCTGACTTCACCGCAGGCAACCTTTGGAGGAAATATGCGAAAGACAGCAGTGATCGCTGGCATCGCACTGATCATCGGGCTGGCAGGCTGTTCGTCCAGTTCCGAGGGTGGTGCAGGCGATTCGGCCAGTCCCACCGCGGAGGCGACCACCGCCGTCCCAGCCGACGTCACGACCTACACCAGTGATCAGTACGGCTTCTCATTCCAGTACGCGCCGCCGTTCGAGGAGAAGAGCGACACCACCTGGGAGGCGCAGAGCGAGGCCAGCTCGGCCGACACGGTCGCCGTCTTCGACGTGGAGGGCACGCAGGTCGGTGGCCAGTACCGCGACGCGTTCGTGGTGAACACCTACCAGCTCAACACCGAGATCACCGACGAGAACCTCGAGCAGGTGGCCACCGAGCTCGAGCAGAGCGTGATCCCGCAGCTGGAGCAGTCCACCGACGACATGCAGATCTCGGAACTGGTCTCTACCGAGGTGAATGGTCTCAAGGGGTACCAGGCGGATGCCACCTTCACCGTGGAGGGCACACCGATGACCTCGACGCTGTACTTCCTCTTCGACGGGGATCTGGAGTTCCAGCTGCTGGCGCAGTCGGCCACCGACCGCTGGTCGGAACTGCAGCCCACGTTCCAGACGATGGTGGACTCCTTCCAGGTCTCTGCCGACGCGGCGGCCAGCGAGTCACCGGCTGCCTGATCGCACGTCACTGGTCCCCCGTCGCCGAACCCGGTGGCGGGGGACAGTCATGTCCTGGCCCCCTGCCTCGCCGCCAGGCTCGACCTAGGCAAGGCATACACTGCTGCGTGGACATTCGTGCATGCGTTCACAAGCCTGGTGTGGCACGGATGTGGAGCATGCCGCACGAGTCGATGGGCAGTCTGCGGATGGTGCCCCATAGGATTGTGGCGACCGGAAGGAGTCGATAGCGATGGGCAACGTGTACCTTCCCATCCTGATCCTCGGACTGCTGGCGTTCCTGTTCGCCGCGTTCAGTGTTGGGGTAGCCAGTCTGACCGGTCCGAAGCGCTATAACCGGGCCAAGATGGACGCCTACGAGTGCGGCATCGAGCCCACTCCGCAGCCCATCGGCCGCGGGAAATTCCCGGTCAAGTACTACCTGACCGCCATGCTGTTCATCATCTTCGACATCGAGATCGTCTTCTTGTATCCGTGGGCGGTCGCCTTCGACAAGTTGGCGCTGTTCGGCGTCGTCGAAATGCTGTTGTTCATCGTCACCCTGCTGGTGGTCTACGCGTATGTGTGGCGCCGCCGCGGTTTGGAGTGGGACTGATGGGTCTTGAAGAGAAGCTGCCCAGTGGGATTCTGCTGACCACCGTCGAGGGCCTCGCCGGGTACGCCCGGCGCAACTCGATGTGGCCAGCGACGTTCGGTCTGGCGTGCTGCGCGATCGAGATGATGGCAAGTGGCGCACCCCGCTATGACCTGGCCCGGTTCGGCATGGAGGTCTTCCGCGCCTCGCCGCGCCAGGCCGACCTGATGATCGTGGCGGGCCGGGTGAGCCAGAAGATGGCCCCGGTGCTGCGCCAGATCTACGACCAGATGCCCAACCCCAAGTGGGTGTTGGCGATGGGGGTCTGCGCCTCCAGCGGCGGCATGTTCAACAACTACGCGATCGTGCAGGGCGTCGATCATGTCGTGCCCGTGGACATGTACCTGCCGGGCTGCCCCCCGCGTCCGGAGATGCTGATCGACGCGATCCTCAAGATCCACGACCAGGTGCGCCACCAGAAGCTTGGCGCGCATCGGGAGGCCGAGGTGCTCGACCTGGAGCAGGCCGCGATGTCGGCGTTGCCCAGCGAGCAGATGAAGGGGCTGATGAGGTGAGCGAGAACCCCGAGGTGGTGCCCGCCGGCACGGAAACGCTGGAGGTGCTTTCGACCGGACGCGGCGCCTTCGGTATCGACGGCACGCCGGATGTCAGTGGCTACGGCGGGCTCGTGCGGCGCACCATCGCCACTCCGGCGGCCACGCGACCCTACGGCGGCTGGTACGACGAAGCGCTCGACACGCTGGCCGAGGAACTCGGCGATCACTTCGGACCCGCTGTCCAGAAGGTCGTCATCGCCCACGATCAGCTCACCCTCGAGGTGGCCCGTGAGCACCTGTTGGAGGTCATGAGGACCCTGCGTGATCACCCGGGTCTGCGGTTCGAGATGTGCATGGGGGCCAGCGGTGTGCACTGGCCGCAGGACCTCAACCGCGAGCTGCACGTGCACTACCCGATGCTGAGCATGACGCACAACCGGCGCCTGAGCGTCGAGACGACCTGCCCCGACGCCGACCCCCACCTCCCGAGCATCGTCGGGATCTACCCGGGCAACAATTGGCACGAACGGGAGACGTTCGACTTCTTCGGCATCGTCTTCGACGGCCACCCCGGCCTGACCCGTATCGAGATGCCCGACGACTGGGCCGGGCATCCGCAGCGCAAGGACTACCCCCTAGGCGGCATCCCCGTGGAATACAAAGGCGCAACGGTGCCGCCGCCGGACAACCGCCGGGAGTACAAGTGAGCGAAGAGGTCATCTACGAGACCGCCGACGAGGCGGGCTCCTACGACACCACGCAGGGCAAGGTCTTCACGGTCTCCGGCGGGGATTGGGATCAGGTCCGCGGCGATGAGGGTGTGGAGCAGCGGGTCGTGGTCAACATGGGCCCGCAGCACCCGTCCACCCACGGCGTGCTGCGCCTGATCCTCGAACTCGACGGGGAGACGGTCACCGAAGCCCGTTCCGGTATCGGCTACTTGCACACCGGCATCGAGAAGAACATGGAGTTCCGCACGTGGACGCAGGGCGTCACCTACGTGACGCGCATGGATTACTTGGCTCCGCTGTTCAACGAGACCGCCTACTGCCTGGCCGTGGAGAAACTGTTGGGCATCACCGAGCAGATCCCGGACCGGGCCACCACCATCCGGGTCATGCTGATGGAACTCAACCGGATCTCCAGCCACCTCGTGTGCCTGGCCACCGGCGGTATGGAACTCGGCGCGCTGACCGCGATGACGTTCGGATTCCGGGAACGCGAGTACGTCCTCGATGTGATGGAAACCATCACCGGTCTGCGCATGAACCATGCCTACGTCCGTCCCGGTGGGGTCGCCCAGGATCTGCCCGACGGTGCGGAGAAGTTCGTGGCGGACACCGTGGCAACCTTGCGCAAGCGCCTGCCGGACACTGCCAACCTGCTGGTGGACAACTCGATCTGGACGGCCCGCACCGAAGGCGTCGGGTACCTCGATCTCACCGGATGTATCGCGCTGGGGATGACTGGCCCGGTCCTGCGCTCCACCGGTTACCCGTGGGATCTGCGCAAGATGGCGCCGTACTGCGGCTACGAGACCTATGAGTTCGACGTGATCACCAACACCTCCTGTGACGCCTACGGTCGGTTCCTGATCCGGCTCGGGGAGATGAACCAGAGCTTGAACATCGTCGAGCAGTGCCTGGACAGGCTGCGGCCCGGACCGGTGATGGTCGAGGACAAGAAGATCGCCTGGCCCGCGCAGTTGTCGATCGGCTCCGACGGGCAGGGCAACTCCCTGGAGCACATCCGGCACATCATGGGGCAGTCCATGGAAGCTCTGATCCACCACTTCAAGCTGGTCACCGAGGGTTTCCGCGTGCCCGCAGGACAGGCGTATGTGGCCATTGAGGCGCCCCGGGGTGAACTCGGCGTGCACGTGGTCTCCGACGGCGGCACGCGGCCCTACCGGGTGCACTTCCGTGACCCCAGTTTCAACAATCTGCAGGCCGTCCCCGCGATGAGCGAGGGCGGACAGGTCGCCGACGTCGTGGCGGCCGTGGCAAGTATCGACCCCGTGATGGGTGGAGTGGATCGCTGATGGCACTGACTGAACAGACCCGCGCGGAGATGGCCGAGTTGGCCGCGCGCTACCCGCATGCCCGCAGCGCCCTGCTGCCGATGCTGCACTTGGCGCAGTCGGAAGAGGGGTATGTCACCGAGGACGCCATCATCATGTGTGCCGAGGTGCTTGGTCTGACGACCGCCGAGGTGAAGGGCGTGTCCACCTTCTACACGATGTTCAAGCATGAGCCGGTCGGGGAGTACCACATCGGTGTCTGCATCAACCCCGGCTGCGGGATTCTGGGCGGCGACGCGATCTGGCAGACCCTGTCCGAGGAGGTCGGCGTCGGTCACGATGAGGTGAGCGCTGACGGCAAGATCTCGCTGGAACGCATCGAATGCCAGGCGGCGTGCACACACGCGCCGGTGATGACCGCGAACTGGGAGTTCATGGACGACATGACCCCGCAGAAGGCCCGGCAGCTGATCGAGGATCTGCGCGCGGGCCGGGAGGTCACCTCCACCCGCGGGCCGGTCATCCGCGACTTCAAGGCTGCCGAGCGCACCCTGTCCGGGATCGACGACGACGGGCTCGGAGCCGTTGCGGCCACCGATGAGCTCATGCTGGCCGGGCTGCGGTACGCCCAGGCACACGACATGGCAGCCCCCGAAGGCAAGGTGATCTGATGCCGCTGACCCCCGTAATCACCGCACATTGGGACCAGGCCGATTCCTTCACATTGGACGGTTACCGGCGCAATGGCGGCTACACCGCCCTGGCCAAGGCCTTCGAGATGGGTCCGGACGCGGTCATCGCCGCGGTCAAGGACTCGGGGCTGCGCGGCCGCGGGGGAGCCGGATTCCCCACGGGGCTGAAGTGGTCGTTCGTCCCGCAGGGCGATGGCAAGCCACATTACCTGGTGGTCAACGCCGATGAGTCCGAGCCGGGTGCCTGTAAAGACATCCCGATCATGCTCGCGAACCCGCAGGCGCTGATCGAGGGCATCATCATCACCTCGTACGCGATCCGCGCCAACCACGCGTTCGTCTACATCCGCGGCGAGGTGCCGCACGTCATCCGGCGCATGCACGCCGCGGTGCGCGAGGCCCGGGCGGCAGGCCTGGTCGGCACGAACATCATGGGCAGCGGATTCGACCTCGACGTGGTCATCCACTCCGGGGCCGGCGCCTACATCTGTGGCGAGGAGACGGCCCTACTCGACTCCCTGGAGGGCCGTCGTGGTCAACCGCGACTCAAACCGCCGTTCCCGGCAGTAGCCGGCTTGTACGCCAGTCCGACGGTCGTCAACAACGTCGAGACGATCACGAACATCGCCTACATCATCAACAACGGCGTCGACTGGTTCCGCTCCTTCGGCACGGAGAAGTCGCCGGGTTTCAAGGTGTTCGCGGTCTCGGGCCATGTGGCCCGGCCGGGTATCTACGAAGCGCCGCTCGGGATCACGATGGCCGAACTGCTCGAGTACGCCGGGGGCATCCGGGAGGGCCACGAGCTGAAGTTCTGGCTGCCCGGCGGGTCCAGCGTTCCCATGCTGACCCCAGCACACCTGGACACCCCGCTGACCTATGAGGCGATCGCGGAGGCCGGGTCGATGCTCGGGACCGGCACGCCGATGCTGTTCGATGAGACGACCTCGGTGGTACGTGCCATCACGGGCTGGCAGGACTTCTACAAACATGAGTCGTGTGGCAAGTGCACACCCTGCCGGGAGGGGAACTGGTTCATCAAGGATCTGGTGCACCGGTTCAACACCGGCACGGGCAAGCGCGAACAGCTCGACGTCCTCACCAACGTGTGCGGGCAGATTCTGGGCAGGTCCTTCTGCGCCCTCGGCGATGCCGCGGCAACGCCGTTCCCGGCAGCCATGAAGTACTTCGCCGACGAGTTCGAGGCGGGCACCACGACGGCCAGCGACGTCAGGTTCGATCCGGCCGCCAGTACGGTTTTCAGTGAGGTGAAGGCATGACCGTCACAGACCCTGGCAGCGGCGAGATGACCGTGCCGGAAGGGCACGTGGCCTTCCAGATCGACGGTGTCTCGATGACCGCCGAGAAGGGCACGCTGATCATCCGGGCCGCCGAGCAGCTCGGTATCGAGGTGCCCCGCTTCTGCGACCATCCGCTGCTCGACCCGGTGGCCGCCTGCCGCATGTGCCTGGTGGAGATCGCCGGGCAGCCGAAACCGCAGCCGGCGTGCGCCATCCCGGTCGGCGACGGCATGGTTGTGCACACCCAGCGCACCTCCAAGGTGGCCAAGGACGCCCAGGAGGGCGTCATGGAGTTCCTGCTGCTCAACCACCCCCTCGACTGTCCGGTCTGTGACAAGGGCGGCGAGTGCCCGCTGCAGAACCAGGCCATGTCGGCCGGGCGCTCGGAGAGCCGCTTCGAAGGTCAGAAGCGGCTGTTCCCCAAACCCATCAACGTCAGCGCGCAGATTCTGCTGGACCGGGAGCGCTGCGTGTCATGTGCTCGCTGCACCCGGTTCGCCGACGAGATCGCCGGCGACGCGTTCATCGATCTGCTCGAGCGCGGCGCCCAGCAGCAGGTGGGCATCAGCGAGGACACCCCCTTCGACTCCTACTTCTCCGGCAACACCGTGCAGATCTGCCCGGTCGGGGCGCTGACGAACTCCCGTTACCGCTTCCGCTCCCGACCGTTCGACCTGGTCAGCGTGCCCACCATCTGTGAGCACTGCGCGTCGGGATGCGCCCTGCGTACCGACGTCCGCCGGGGCGAGGTCCAGCGTCGGCTGGCCGGATCGGATCCGGCAGTCAACGAGGAGTGGAACTGCGACAAGGGCCGGTTCGGCTTCCCCTACCTCACCGAAGACCGGATCAGCCACCCGCTGGTACGCGATGAGGCCACCGGGGACCTGCGCGTGGCCTCCTGGCCCGAAGCCCTCGGAGTCGCCGCCGATGCGGTGCAGGCGGGCGTGGGCAGTGCCGCTGTTCTCGTGGGCGGTCGGCTCACGGCTGAGGATGCCTTCGCCTACTCGAAGTTCGCCCGGCAGATCCTCAAGACCGACAACGTCGACTTCCGGGCCCGCCCCAGCAGTGACGAGGAAGCCGGTTTCCTGGCCGGTTTCGCCGGCACTCAGGGCCCGACCTACGCCGAACTCGATGTCGCGCCGGCCGTCGTGCTGGTGGCCTTCGAGCCCGAGGACGAATCGCCCATCGTGTTCCTGCGGCTGCGCAAGGCTGTGACGAAGGGCGCGACGAAGGTGTATGCCGTCGCACCCTGGTCCTCACCGGGGTTGTCGAAACTCGATGCGACCGTGTACGCCGCGGGCCCGGGGCAGGAGATCGAGGCGCTGAGCGGCTCGCCAGAGGTCCTGGAAGCGTTGCGGTTGCCCGGTGCCGTGCTGATGGTCGGTGAGCGCGCCGCGTGTTCACCCGGGCTGCTGTCCTGGGCCGCTGACACCGCTGCGGCGACCGGAGCCCGGTTGGCGTGGGTGCCGCGTCGGGCGGGGGAGCGCGGGGCCTTGAAGGCGCGGCTTCTCCCCGGCGCTGCGCCATCGGCCTGGGGCGACCTGCCCACTGGAGTGGGCTTCGCCGGTGTGATCGACCGGCTGGTCACGGCCGCCGCAGAGCAGGACACCGACCTGGTCGTGGCGGATGCGGCAAGCACCGAACTGGTCGAGGTCGAAGAGGTCGAAGAACCTGAACCGCCCTACCGCGTCCTCGTGGTGGCCGGTTTCGACCCCGCGGACGTTCCCAACGGGGCCGCGCTGGTCGACGGCTTCGCGCAGGTGCCGGCGGTCATCGCCCTGGCGACCCACCACAACGCCGCCACCTTGGCAGCCGACGTGGTCTTCCCGGTCGCTGCCGTGACGGAGAAGTCCGGATCGTTCCTGAACTGGGAGGGCCGACGGCGGACGTTCCCGCAGGTCTTCCGCGAGTCGTTGATCCTCTCGGATGCCGGTGTGCTGGCAGCGATCGTCGACGAGATGCTCGAGGACTTCGGGCGGGTCGACCCGGGCAGTCTGCGTGCCGAGATCGCCGCCTTGCCAGCAGGTCCTGGTACCGCCGCGCGGGTTGCTCCGTCGGCTGCCGCACGCACGGCGCCCGGCGAGGCGATCCTGGCCACCTGGCATCAACTGCTTGACGATGGCGTGATGCAGGCTGGGGAGCCGTACATGGCCGCCACGGCCCGGCCGCCCGTCCTGCGGATCAGCCCGGTCAACGCCGCCGATCTCGGGATCGTCGACGGGGACGAGGTGACGATCACCGGTCAGCTGGGTTCCCTGACCCTGCCGGCGCTGCTCACCGACATGCCCGCTGGCGTGGTGTGGGTGCCGGCGAACTCGGGAACCAACGTCCTGGCGCAAGTCGGCGCGACCAGCGGCGATACCGTGCGGGTGAGCGTCGGGAGGATGTCATGAACGTCGCAGGCTTCGGCACCGATCCGTTCTGGCTGATCTGTTTGAAGACCCTGGGCATCTTCGTGCTGCTCGTCGTGATCGTGCTCCTCACGATCTGGGGCGAGCGCAGGGTGGTGTCCTGGATGCAGAGCCGGATCGGCCCGAACCGCGCCGGACCGGCTGGTCTGCTGCAGTCGCTGATGGACGGCATCAAGCTGGCCCTCAAAGAGGAGATCATCCCGCGCAAGGTCGAACTTGGGGTATACATCCTCGCCCCGATCCTGTCGGCGGTGCCGGCGTTCCTGACCTGGGCGGTGATCCCGCTGGGGCCGGAGGTCTCGATCTTCGGTACGCGGACCATGCTGCAACTCACCGACTTCCCCGTCAGCGTGCTTTACGTGCTGGCCATCGCCTCCATCGGCATCTACGGCATCGTCCTGGCCGGTTGGTCATCAGGATCGACGTACCCGCTGCTCGGCGGCCTGCGATCGACGGCGCAGATGATCTCCTACGAGATCGCGATGAGCCTGTCGTTCGTCGCGGTGTTCCTCTATGCGGGCAGCATGTCCACCTCCGAGATCGTCAACGCGCAGACGAAGTTGTGGTTCATCCTGCTGCTGCTGCCGTCCTTCATGATCTACACGACAGCCATGGTCGGTGAGGTCAACCGCGCACCGTTCGACCTGCCCGAGGCCGAGGGTGAGCTCGTCGGGGGTTTCCACACCGAGTACTCGTCACTGAAATTCGCGATGTTCTTCCTCGCCGAGTACATCAACATGGTCACTGTGTCGGCCCTGGCCACCACGCTGTTCCTCGGAGGCTGGCGAGCGCCCTGGCCCATCTCGATCTGGGACGGCGCGAATCAGGGCTGGTGGCCCATGCTGTGGTTCCTGGGCAAGGTCGTGACGTTCATCTTCGTCTTCATCTGGCTGCGCGGCACCCTGCCGCGGCTGCGCTACGACCAGTTCATGCGCTTCGGCTGGAAGATCCTCATCCCGATCTCCCTGGCCTGGATCATTGTGGTGGCCATCGCCCGTTACAACCTCGGTCCGGATGGCTCCGACGTGATGAAGATCCTGGTCGCGGTGTCGTTCGCAGTGTTGATCCTCATCGTGGCCTCGTATGCGGCGCAGATCCGCCGTGATCGCCGGGCGGAACTGGCCGAGACGGCGGAGGCCTCGTTCCTGGAGCCTGTCGACCCGTTCGCCGGCGGGCATCCGGTACCCCCCATGCCCGGGCAGGACCTGCTGGAACCAGCCAGGGTCCCCGCTGTGGAACAGGAGCCGCGCAATGCCTGACGTCCCTCCCGTGATCAAGGGTTTCTCGACGACCTTCGCGACGATGTTCCGCAAGAAGGTCACCGAGCAGTACCCCGAGGAGAAGGTCCCCCCGAAGGCGCGCTACCACGGCCGGCATCAGCTCAACCGCCATCCCGATGGCCTTGAGAAGTGCATCGGCTGCGAGTTGTGCGCCTGGGCGTGTCCGGCCGACGCGATCTTCGTGCAGGGCGCCGACAACACCGCCGAAGGCCGATTCTCCCCCGGCGAGCGCTACGGCCGGGTGTACCAGATCAACTACCTGCGCTGCATCGGCTGCGGGCTGTGCATCGAGGCCTGTCCCACCCGGGCGCTGACGATGATCCATGAGTTCGAACTTGCGGACAACAGCCGGCAGCGGCTCATCTACGAGAAGGATGACCTGCTGGCACCGTTGCAGCCGGGCATGATCGCACCCCCGCACGACATGGTCGATGGTGCGACGGAGAAGGATTACTACGAGGGCCGGGTCACCGGGGCAGGTGAGCCGCTCAAACCCGCGGTCGAAGGGAGCATTACGTGACCGCAACGTTGGCCGCACAGAACACCGGGGAGGCGGCGGTGTTCTGGATCTGTGGGGCGTTGGCCGTCCTCGGCGCACTCGGCATGCTCTTCTCACGCAAAGCCGTTCACAGCGCCCTCTTCCTGGCCATGACCATGATCAATCTCGCCATCCTCTACGTCAGCCTCTCCGCGGCGTTCCTGGGCATGGTCCAAGTGATCGTCTACACCGGCGCCATCATGATGTTGTTCCTGTTCGTGCTCATGGTGGTCGGCGTGGACTCGTCGGACTCCCTGATCGAGACGGTGAAGGGACAGCGGCCGGCCGCCATCCTGTTCGGTCTCGGGTTTGCCGTCCTGCTGATCGGGCTGCTGGGTAGCGGCACCTCCGACATGCCGGTGGGTTCGCTGGCCGAGGCCAACGCGGCCCGGGGCGGCAACGTGCAGGGCATCGCCGAACTCATCTTCACCCAGTACGTGTTCGCCTTCGAGGTGACCTCAGCCCTGCTGATCACCGCCGCGCTCGGCGCGATGATCCTCACCCATCGCGAGCACGACCAGCCGAACCCGACCCAGCGTGACCTGTCCAAGGCGCGCTTCGCGGGGGAGCATCCCAGCCCGCTGCCGCCGCCTGGGGTGTACGCGCGGCACAACGCCGTCGACACCCCGGCACTGCTGCCGGACGGCTCGGTGGCCGAGATCTCGGTGCCTCGGCCCATGTCGCTGCGGCATTCAGAGGTCGATCGGATCGATGTCGAGGAGGTCGACGACGTGGCAGGGGGCAGGAACGTCGTCATCGACGAGGTCACGGGGACCATCGAGGAGATTCCTGGGGAGGACTCGTGACGACCGACCACTACATAGCGCTCT
>JAKOZM010000484.1 GCA_029779995.1 Actinomycetes bacterium | reverse complement strand
GGCGGTTCCCCCTACGGTTCACCTGTGTTGCAGGAGGGCCTCGGCTACGCCGCCGTCGTGGTCATTGACCACCACCCGAGCGGTGCTCAGCAACACCCAGGCTGAGTGGTATTCGTGGACGAGACCACTTCAATGGGGGCCCCGGGTTTCAGTAAGCACGGTCTTACGTCGTCTCTCCGAAGAGCGCCCAGTCTTCCTCGGAGAAGTGCCAGACTCCCAAGAGATAGGCCGTGCCATCCGGGAAGTCGGGGGTCGCCTCGACTCCATCTGCCAAGGACCAGGTCCCAAAATGGTCATATGGCCCTTGAGTGCGAAACGTTGATGACGTCCCATCCGTCAGGACAGTCCCGTCTCTTCGCATTGCACAGCTGAAGGCCCAACGCATAGTCCGGGACTGGTCTATGGTCTGCCACTTCGACTTGTTGAAAAGCACGTCGTAGGTCGCCTGCATGATTCTGGGGATGTGCCTGTTCACGTCGGCGTCGTAAGCGATGCGTCGGCTTCTCCGCATGTCTGCGTGCGTTCCAGGGTGTCGAAGGTCGCGGACCCACATGCGCACTTCGTCTTCCTCATAACCCAAGTCCCAACTTGGATAAGTTGTGAGGAAGTTCGCGAGCGGCTTGACCAAGCTGTCCCCTCCACGGGCGAAGGCGTTCTCGAGCACCCGGAAGAGCTCGTGGAGAGTAGCGACCCCTCCTCGTGCCGCTACGGCAGCACTCAGCAGCATGACGCCATCTGGTCGATCAGGAAGAAGTGCCGCCAAGTCTTGTGGCTGGCCCAGGCCCTGCCCCAAGAAGGGGTTGCCCACCCTCGGCGGCGGAAGCACAATCCGTCGGGCAGCCTGCAACAAGGTCTTCTCTTCCTGAGTCTCCGCTTCGAGAGCCAGGTAGGGTTTCGGCGAGTAGAGAGTCCAGGGTGTCTCACCGAGTATGGCGATCCACGCAGCGAACTCGCTTAGCGCCGACTCAAGCCCCTGTCGTGGACCACTCGCGAGTCGCACTTGCAGGGGGTCGACGAACTCGTAGTCAGTAGGACCCGTGGCCTGGAGCATCACCTCTGTTACCTGCGCCACCGGTCGCGCTTGGGGCAAAACGAACGAGATCCCTGGCTCTGGCTTGCCCTGACCGGCGTTCTGTACGCCTGCGATCGACACTTGGACGCCAGAACTGGTAGTGGTGCGCCATAGCCTCACGTGAGGCAGGCGGTCTTCAAAGCGCATCAAGGCCCATCTATGCAGGCGCATGACTCAGACCCGGCAGTTCTGCTGGTCCCACGAGCTGGGCGAAGCGGTCGAAGAGTAGGCGCTGACGCTCGGCGAGTGTCGGGTGGTCGGAGGCACCGAATGCCTCGTCAATCAGGCGGTCCAGGCGCTCGTGCGCTAGGCGCAGGTTCGTCGGCATCGCCTCCGTTCGGTAAAGCTGCGCAAGGGTGGAGGTGGGGTGTTCGGCTCTTGCGAGTTCGACATCGTGGCCTGCCGCGATGATGTCCTCCCGGGTGCTCGGATCGATATCCGGGAGAGGCAGGTTGTTCCAGACGATGGTGTTGGAGAAGCGAAGTCGAGATTCGAGTCGTCCTCCGACGGTGGCTTGCCAGGTCATGAACATGGAGGAGGAGATGATCGCGAAGAGAAACCCGCTTGGGTCACTAGCAGTGAAGGTGAGGTTGCTGGCGATGACGTGTGGCTCCACGCGGCGGACGGGGTAGAACTCACGAAGCTCGCTGGAGACCCCGGGGATGACGAGGTACGGCTTGGTGTGGAGAGCTGGCCTTTGGCCGAACAGGTGCGGGGTGGCGGCCATTTGTCGGGTGCTGGCGGCGCTGCTCTTGAGTCGGAACTCCCTGACCGCGTCGACTCTCTTCCGGAGCAGGCCGCTGCGGCTCAGATCGGCAGGATCGAGGTTGGTCAGCCAGAGACACCATCGTTCCTTGCCGTGGAGGAGTTCCTCAGCGCCGATGAACGGCCGGAGATAGGCGCGAGCGATCGGGTCCGCATGGACCTCCTGGTACTGCTCGGCAGTGACGATGAGGTTGCCGTCATCCCGCGGCATGTTGCCGAAGGTGGTCTCGGGGAGGCCTGCGACCAGAGGGACTGAGCGCTTGGTCACGAAGACATTGGGGGCTTCGACGAGGTACGCGTTGATTCCCTTGACTCGCCGGCCAACCGCGTTCGTGTCGTCAGTGTGATCGAAGAGCACGGGCTTGTCGGAGTTCGCTTCGTTGGTGAACCCGACGATGACACAGTGGACAGCCGCCTTGCCGGTCGCCTCGGAGGTCCACGGGAAGGTCCGGTGGGCAAAGCGGATTCGCCATCCGGCCTGGAAGATCGGGGCGAACAGGTGCGGCACCGGGTCGCCTTGGGTGATGGAGTTGGTGGTCACGAAGGCAAACCGGCCACGCCTTCCTGCGAAGTAGCTCAGAGCTTTCGCGTGCCAGCCGGTGACGTAGTCGAGGCGACTGATGTCGCCCTTGCCCCACGCTGCGCGTAGCTCCTGTGCTTGGGCGTCGGTGCGGGTCGCGTGTCCGAGGAAGGGTGGGTTGCCGGCGACGACAGTGTCACCACTTGGTGGGCAGACTGTCGTCCAGTCAATCTCGAGGGCGTTGTCGACCTTGATGGTGGGCTGCTTCTTGATGGGGAGCCGGTCAGGGGCCCAGCCGAGGGCGGCGATGAGTTTGAGGTCGCATTGCCGGTCGATGAGGAACATGGCGGTCTCGGCGATCCGGGCCGGCCATTCGTCGATCTCGATGCCGAAGAAGTGGTTGAGAGTCACCTCGAGGCCGACGTTGGCGAGCAGCATCCGTTCTTCTTCCGTCCTCTTCCCCTTCGAGATCTCGATCTCTCTGAGCCGTTCGAGGATCGCAAGTTCGAGATCACGGAGCTCCCGGTAGGCGACGATGATGAAGTTGCCGCACCCGCAGGCGGGGTCCATGTAACGGATGCGTCCGAGCCTCTGCTGGAGCTTGACGAGGTGGCTTGCTTGCTCCTTGAACGTGAGGATGCGTGCGTACTCGGCTCGTAGTTCGTCGAGGAAGAGTGGGTTGAGGGTCTTGAGGATGTTCTCCTCTGAGGTGTAGTGCTCGCCGAGCTGGCGGCGGGTTTCGGCGTCACGCACGGATTGGAACATTGAGCCGAAGATTGCTGGGCTGATGGTCTTCCAGTCCCGGTCGCACGCGTCGAGCACAGCAGCACGGAACTCGGTGTTGAGAACGGGCAGGGAAACTCGCTCGGTGAAGATGCGCCCGTTGACGTACGGAAAGCCTGCGCAGCCCCGCGGAGGCGCCTTTCGATCCTTCGGATCAATGTCGAGATAGGTGAAGAGGCTGCTGAGTTGGGCACCGATGTCTGTTCCGTCGGTTGCGGTGTGTTCGAGGATGAAGCCCTGGAAGAGGTTCTCGCGCCACATCTCCGTGTCGTCGCCAAACATCAGGAACAAGATGCGGGCCAGGGTCACGGAGATCTCGTGGTCTCGCACCTTGGGGTCCACGCTGGGCGCGTAGGCCTTCTCCATGGCGGTGTACAGGCGGGCCATGAGCTTCGAGGCATGCTTGGTCTCGTTGTGTGCCTCGACATCGAAAGCCTGACGGACCTTGGTAAGGACGGCGTTGCTGTCGAGGGTGACGTCGAAGGGGAGGCGGATGACGTCGAGCTTGTCGGCGAAGCGAGGGTCGGTGTCACCGGTGCGGTGCCGGTGGCGGCTGAGCCGGGTGGTGGTGGTGTTGCCGGCGGCTCGGCGCACTGGCCAACGCCAGACCTGTTCGTGCTCATCGTGGAAGATCACAATGCGGTCGGTGCTGGTGCGGGCGAGGTGCCGGTCGAGTTCGGCCTCGAGTTTGGACTCGGGCTTCTCGTCGACGACCCACACGCGGATGCCCTTGTACTGGGAGACGTTGGTGGCGGTGACGTGCCGCCCGTCGTACTCGATGGTGACAGGCGCCTGGTCGGGGCGTGACCAGTTGAGGTCGTGCAGGAACAGCTTCTGGTAGTCGTGCTGCTCGGCGCGTGCGATGAGTGGGCTGCTCATGTGTCTTGGACTCCTAGCGAGCAGACGATCTTGACGGCATCGTGGTCGGTGCTGCCGATGACTAGCCGGTCTTCGTCGTGCAGCTGGTTGATCAGGTCGGCGAGGTCGTCGGGACTGTACTTGTGCCGCCGGGCTTGGGTCAGGCGCATGGCCGCGTGCTCTGTCAGAGGTTGGGCGTGCAGAGCGTCGAGAGCTGCTGTGGCCTTGATGCCGGTGGTGGTGCCGCCGAGGCGCTGCCAGGCCCACTTGCGGATGCCCTTGAGGTTGCCGGCGGCGATGGTCTCGGTTTTGAGGGTTCCTTGGACGAGGGTCATCTCGCGCTGGAAGTGGTCGGTTCGCAGCGCGGCGGTGGGTGTGTCGGGGTCGGCGCGGAAGAGGTGGAGTGCTTCGAGGGGGGTGAGGATCCGCTCTCCGAGGGTGTCGCTGGTGGCGAAGGCGTCGACGCCGGAGGCGGTGGCGACGTAGCAGGTGACGCTGCCGTTTTCGTTGAGGCGCTGACTGCGGGTGGAGTGGACCATGTCCTGCATGCGCAGGACCTTCTCGGTGATGGCGGGGAACTGGTCTTGCGCGGTGGACCACACCAGCCAGGCCTCGCTGACTGAGTCGGCTTCGGCTTCGTCGTCGGTGTCGTCGTCGGTGACGCGGCCTTTGTAGAAGTCGTCGAGGATCTTGATCTCGCGGTCCCCGCCGAAGAACTTCTCGTCGGATCCGAAGGCTTCGGCGGCGGCTCCGAGGCGGTCTTTGATGCGTTGTCGTAGCCGGATCTGCTGCTCGATCTTCTCGTGGGTGATCAGATAGAGGTGGACGGTGTCGGACTTCTGTCCGATGCGGTCCACGCGGCCGGCCCGTTGGATGATGCGGATGATGGCCCAGGGAAGGTCGTAGTTGACGATGATGTGGCTGTCTTGAAGGTTCTGACCTTCGGAGAGGACGTCGGTAGCGATCAGGACGTCGATCGGGTCCTCGACAGCGTCGACGTCGTCCTCGGTTTGGCTGGGCAGCTTGTTCGACAGTGGCGAGAAGCGGCGGGCCAGGCCAGCGGGATTGTCGGTGTCGCCGGTGGCCAGGCCCACGTTGCTTACGCCGGCGTCGGTGAGTGCTGCCGCGATGTAGCTGGCGGTGTCGCTGTACTCGGTGAAGATCAGTACCTTCTCGCCGGCGTGGTCATTGCTGAGCAGGTCGACCAGCGCGTTCATCTTGGAGTCGCGGGTGGAGTCCCAGTTCCCGAAGCGGTCCAGGAGGCTGGTGATGATGGCGTTGTCCTTGGCGAGGTCCTTGCGCAGGGATGACTTGAAGACGGTCGTGTTGACCCACTTGGTCTTCGCGGGCAGGGACCGGGTGAGGCTCTCGTAGCGGGTGGCGACGCTGCCGTGAAGGTCGCTGTCGCCTTCGATGTCCTCATCGCTGACGGTGATCTGCTTGTCGGTGAACGCGCCGAGCGGGATCGGCAAGCTGTGGTCGATGGCGTGGATGAACAGGTCGTTGCGGGCTCGCTGCCGCTGCAGGGAGAGGATGAAGGAGTGCCCTGAGGAGGAGAGCCGTTTGAAGAGGCTGATCCGCACGAAGCCGCTGACGTTGCCGCGGCCGGAACGGATGTCGTCGAGGTTCTTGGTGTCGGTGGTGCTGTGGTGAGCCTTGGGGTTGTCGTAGTCGGCAAGGCGGTAGCGCGGGAGGATCAGGTCGCGGATGGCGTCGAGGGTGCTGTCGTCTTCCATCAGCGCGGCCGGGTCGTCGGGACTGAATCGGTGGCTGAGAGGGGTCGCGACGCGGGTGGGGAAGTGGAACCTGTCGCCGTTGGCGAACTGGAGGTACTCACGTTCCTCGGCGATGCCGTCGGCGCCGACGACGGTCTCCTTCTTGGCGGTGCGCTTGATGAAGGAGCGGGTCCGTCGGACCAGGTGGTCGCTCATCAGCCGCTTCCAGTCCTCGGGTTCCTCGGACTTGCGGAACGCGGTGAGGGTGTTGATCTTCCCGTCGACCTTGGCGGCGAGAGCCTGGTCGCGGCGCAGCGCCTCGGCGGGCACGATGCCGAGGTCGTCGTCGTCGTCGATGTAGAGGCCGATCTGGTTGGCGACGTCGGTGAAGGCGAGGTTGTAGGGGGTGGCGGTCAGCAGCAGCACCTTGGAGCTGTTG
>JAKOZM010000436.1 GCA_029779995.1 Actinomycetes bacterium | reverse complement strand
CGGCGTACCACCAGAGAGAGTCCTGAGGAGGACACCACAGTGGCGAAGGCAAAGTTCGAGCGGACCAAGCCGCACGTCAACATCGGCACCATTGGTCACATCGACCACGGCAAGACGACGCTGACTGCTGCGATCACCAAGGTTCTGCACGACAAGTTCCCCAACCTGAACCCCTTCACGCCGTTCGACCAGATCGACAAGGCCCCTGAAGAGCGTCAGCGCGGTATCACCATCTCCATCGCGCACGTCGAGTACCAGACCGACACGCGGCACTACGCCCACGTCGACTGCCCTGGTCACGCCGACTACATCAAGAACATGATCACCGGTGCCGCCCAGATGGACGGCGCGATCCTGGTCGTGGCCGCCACGGACGGCCCGATGCCGCAGACCAAGGAGCACGTGCTCCTGGCCCGCCAGGTGGGCGTCCCCTACATCGTGGTCGCGCTCAACAAGACCGACATGGTCGACGACGAGGAGATCCTCGAGCTCGTCGAGATGGAGGTCCGTGAGCTGCTCTCCGCCTACGAGTTCCCGGGCGACGACCTGCCGGTCGTGCGCGTCTCGGCGCTCAAGGCGCTCGAGGGCGACGCCGAGTGGGCCAAGACCGTCGAGGAGCTCATGGACGCGGTCGACTCCTACATCCCGGAGCCCGAGCGCGCCACCGACAAGCCGTTCCTCATGCCTGTCGAGGACGTCTTCACCATCACCGGTCGTGGCACCGTCGTCACCGGCCGTGTGGAGCGCGGTGTCCTCAAGGTCAACGAGGAGGTCGAGATCGTCGGCATCCACGAGAAGTCGATGAAGACCACCGTGACCGGCGTCGAGATGTTCCGCAAGCTGCTCGACGAGGCCCGCGCGGGCGAGAACGTCGGCCTGCTGCTGCGTGGCATCAAGCGCGAAGAGGTCGAGCGCGGCCAGGTCGTCATCAAGCCGGGTTCGATGACCCCGCACACCGAGTTCGAGGCGCAGGTCTACATCCTGTCCAAGGACGAAGGTGGCCGTCACACCCCGTTCTACGACAACTACCGTCCGCAGTTCTACTTCCGCACCACGGACGTGACCGGCGTCGTCAAGCTGCCCGAGGGCACCGAGATGGTCATGCCCGGTGACAACACCGAGATGGACGTCAC
>JAKOZM010000419.1 GCA_029779995.1 Actinomycetes bacterium | reverse complement strand
AGTCGCGGATGGCGGCAGCCCTGTTGGCGTTCTTCCTCGGCGGTCTGGGCATCCACCGTTTCTATGTCGGCAAGATCGGCACCGGCATTCTGATCATCGTGACCATCGGAGGCTTCTTCGGGATCTGGGTGCTCATCGACTTCATCATGATCCTCGTCGGGTCCTTCAAGGACAAAGAGGAAAGATACGTCGCCAACTGGTAATTCAGACGCCAAAGATGTGGGATATGGACCTCAATGAGGCTCATATCCCACATCTTTGTTTTTGAGTCCCCGCGCGGCAACTACCCTAGGGACCGTGGCCGATGTGGAGATCTCCGAGCAAGTCAGCACCCTCGATGGCGTCATGAAGCAGATCGAGGCGGTGGTCGACATGCCGCGCCTGGCCGCTGAGATCGCCGACCTCGAGCAACAGGCCAGCGTGCCGAACCTGTGGGACGACCCGGAGAGCGCGCAGAAGGTCACCTCCCGGTTGTCCTTTCTGCAGGGGGAGCAGCGCAAGGTCGCCGGCCTGCGCGGGCGTTTGGATGATCTCCCAATCCTGATCGAACTGGCCGAGGCGGAGGGCGATCCTGGTGCGATGGAAGAGGCCCGTCGGGAGTTGGCAACCCTGCAAACCGAGATCGGGGAGTTGGAAGTCCGAACCCTGCTGTCCGGGGAGTACGACGAGCGCGAGGCGCTGGTATCAATCCGCTCGGGTGCCGGTGGTGTCGATGCCGCGGACTGGGCCGAGATGTTGATGCGCATGTACACCCGATACTGCGAGCGGCACGGCTGGCCCGTCGATGTGTACGAGACCTCCTACGCCGAAGAGGCGGGCATCAAGTCGGCCACCTTCGCGGTGCATGCGCCCTTCGCGTACGGCACGTTGAGCGTCGAGCAGGGCACGCATCGACTGGTCCGGATCTCGCCGTTCGACAACCAGGGTCGGCGCCAGACGTCGTTCGCGGAGGTCGAGGTGGTACCCGTCGTGGAGAAGACCGAGGCGGTGGAGATCCCCGAGGACGAGTTGCGGATCGACGTCTACCGCTCATCCGGCCCGGGTGGACAGGGTGTGAACACCACCGACTCGGCCGTGCGGATCACCCACCTGCCGTCGGGCATCGTGGTCTCCTGTCAGAACGAACGCTCGCAGTTGCAGAACAAGGCCACCGCGATGGTCGTGCTACAGGCCAAACTCCTTGAACGCCAGCGGCAACAGGAGCAGGCCAAGATCGACGCACTCAAAGGTGACACCGCTGGGTCCTGGGGCAACCAGATGCGTTCTTACGTGCTGCACCCATACCAGATGGTCAAGGACCTGCGCACTGAGCAGGAGACGGGCAACACGACCGCGGTCCTCGACGGTGAGATCGACGACTTCGTGGAGGCGGGGATTCGCTGGCGGCGCCAGCAGGCCGGGTGATGCGGGCACCCGACTTCCGTTAGATGGAAGTCATCACTGGACTGCCGGGGTCACCGCCCACTTGACTGACCCCATGGACGGACAGGATCTGGTCAGCAAGGAGATCGAGGACATTCACGCCTCGGCCCCGCCCGGTGAGACCCAACCTCGCCTCGACTTCGCGCCGTATCGCAGTTCGCTGCTGCGCCATCCGACCAAGGATCTGCGCCACGCCGATCCAGAGGGCGCAGAGCTCGTCGCGCCGGTCTTCGGGCACAACGACGTGGATGTGCTCGAAGCCGACCTCACGATTCAGGCGGGTGGCGAGCCGATCGGGGAACGGATGACCGTGCGCGGCAGACTGCTCGACGGCGACGGCCGCCCGGTGCGTGGTCAGCTCATGGAGATCTGGCAGGCCAACGCGGCCGGTCGCTACATCCACAAGCGCGACCAGCACCCCGCGCCGATCGACCCCAACTTCACCGGGGTCGGCCGCTGCATCACCGGCGACGACGGCAGCTACCTGTTCACGACGATCAAGCCTGGGCCGTACCCCTGGCGTAATCACCGCAACGCGTGGCGCCCGGCGCACATCCACTTCTCGCTGTTTGGGACGGACTTCACCCAGCGCATGATCACGCAGATGTACTTCCCGGGTGATCCGCTCTTCGCCCTCGATCCGATCTACCAGTCGATCACAGACCCGGCCGCCCGCGCCCGGCTCGTGGCCGACTACAACCATGACGAGTCCGAGCATGAGTGGTCGCTGGGCTACCACTGGGACATCGTGCTGACCGGAAGTCACCGCACGCCGATGGAAGCCGAGGAATTGGCATGAGCGCGCTTACCCCGACCCCGGGCCAGACGATCGGCCCGTTCTTCCACTTCGCGTTGCCGTTTGAGCTCGACCGGGAGATCGTGGCGCGGCAGAGTCCCGAGGCGGTCCGCCTGCACGGCTACGTCCGTGATGGCGAGGGCAACGGCCTGCAGGACGCCATGATCGAGATCCGGCAGGCGGATTCCAGCGGGCACGTGCCGGAGGTGTCCGGCTCCATGCGCCGAGATGGCGCTACCTTCACGGGGTGGGGTCGCAGCAGCACAGATCCGACGGGGCACTACTGGTTCTCCACGCTGGATCCCGGTCCCACCACCGCGGGTTCCGCGCCGTTCATCGCCGTCACCGTCTTCGCTCGGGGCCTGCTCAACCGGCTCTTCACGCGCATCTACCTCCCGGACCCGGGCGAGGACGCCTTCCTGGCCAGCCTCGATGAATCCGAGCGGGAGTCCATGATCGCGGTGCGCGAAGCAGACGGCAGCCTGCGGTTCGACATCACGTTGCAAGGTCCCGAGCAGAGCGTCTTCCTGACCTTTCCACGCCACGCGGAGTGACCCCGGTGACCTCGGGCTTGCTGCGACCGGGCAGTGACCGGCTGGGTGCGCTCACCAGTGATGAAGCGCTCGTGTCGGCCATGGTCGATGTGGAGAGTGCCTGGCTTGCGGTGCTCGGCCTTCCCAGCGATCTCGAGGTGCCCGACTCCTCAGCGCTGAGCCCACATCTTGAGCGAGCCGGCAACCCGGTCGTTCCCCTGCTGGCTGCCCTGCGTGACAAAGCGCCCGCCCAGTTGCACAAAGGCCTGACCAGCCAAGACACCCTCGACAGCGCCCTGATGCTGATGACCCAGACGGTGCGACGACGGGTGATCGCCGACGCGGAGGTGCTGTGCGCCGAACTGGCCCGGTTGGCCGCCGATCATCGGGACAGTCTCATGGTCGGACGCACACTGACCCAAACCGCGGTGCCGATCACGTTCGGGCTGAAAGTGGCCCAGTGGCTGGTCGGGGTCCGAGAGGCCATGGATGGGTTGGCATCCCTGCCGCTGCCGGTGCAATGTGGGGGAGCCGCGGGAACCCTGTCCCTGATCGCGGAATTGACCGACGCCCGCACGGCTCCTGAACAGCTCGCCGCCAGACTCGGCCTCGATGTCCCCGAACTGCCCTGGCACACCCGTAGTCGTCCCGTCACGGCGATCGGCGATGCGATCACCACGCTCACTGACGCCTTGGGCACGATGGCCACGGACATCTGCCTGCTGTCCCGAACCGAGATCGGCGAGGTCAGCGAAGGGGCAGGCGGCACCTCGTCGACGATGCCGCACAAACGAAATCCTGTGCTCAGCGTGCTCATTCGCAGTGCCGCGCTGCAGGCGCCGGTCCTGGCGGCCGGTCTGCACACGGCTGCCGGGCAGATGGTGGACGAACGCCCCGACGGTGCGTGGCACGCCCAATGGCCGCTTTACCGCGATCTGCTGGAACTGGCCCTGATCGCGACGTCGCAGGCACGCGACCTTATCGCCGGCTTGGTGATCCACTCCGAGACCATGCGTCGCCGTGCCATGGACAACTCCGCGGAGTTGCTCGCCGAACGTTATGGGAAAGCTGGCGTGCCCGCCGACGCCGATCCGTCGGATCACTTGGGCCAGGCAGGCACTCTGGTCGATACCGCGTTGACGCGGACCTACGGCGAGGTGACATTGGCCTTCACCCCGCTCACGCCGAGCCGGCCGGACGCACCTCTGCTCATCGTGGGGGCCGGCCTGGGCACGGCCGTCAGCACGCTGTGGGGTCCAGTGAGTGGCTTGCTGGATGGCGTCGAGGTGGTGGGTGTGGACCTGCCCGGTCACGGTCGCAGTCCGGCGGCCAGCGACACCATCACCGTCGCCCGGCTCGCCCAGGCGATCCGCCGGTGGGTGCACCACAACATGCCGGCGCAACGCCGGGTCTACTACGCCGGGGTTTCCCTGGCCGGGGCGGTGGCGCTGGAATTGGCGCTCCGCCCAGAGCCCTTCGACGCCGTGGTGTGCATCGCCTCGACCGCCCGGCTCGGGACACCCCTGGCCTGGCGGGAGCGCGCCACCTTGGTGGGCAGGGCCGGCACGTCGGTGATGGTCGCAGGATCAGCGCAGCGCTGGTTCGCCGCGGGGTTCACCGACTCTCATCCGCAATTGGCTGGCGCGATGCTCGACGACCTCGTCGAGGTCGATGACAGGTCGTACTCCTCGTGCTGCGAGGCGCTTGCCACCTACGACCTGCGCCAGGAACTGTGCCGGGCCGCGATCCCCGTTGTGCTGGTTCCCGGCGATCTGGACGTGGTGGTCAGTGTGTCGCAGGCCGAGGTTGATGCCGCTCGGCTGCCGCAGGCCCGCGTTGCGATCGCGCAGGGGGCGGCCCACCAGCCGCCGGTCGAAGTGCCCGAACAGATCGCACAGCTTCTGCAGGAGGTGGTGGCGCCATGACCGATCGCTACGACGAGGGCATGCAGGTCCGCCGCGAGGTCCTCAGCGACGCGCACGTGGATGCGGCCAACCAGCGCATGACCGACTTCACCCGCGACTTCCAGAGCCTGATCACCCGCTACGCCTGGGGGGAGATCTGGACCCGACCGGGTCTGGACCGCCGGATGCGCAGCGCGATCACGCTCACCGCGTTGATCGCCGGGGGTCACTGGGAGGAGCTGGCCATGCATGTCGCCGCCGCTCGCCGCAACGGCCTCTCGGACGCCGAGATCTCCGAAGTCATCCTGCAGACCGCGATCGACTGCGGAGTTCCTGCCGCCAATCACGCCTATGCCATCGCCGGTGAGACGCTACGCCGGCTCGACTCCGAAGGGACTGCGCAATGACCATCACAGACACCACAGTGGGCATCGTCGGCGGGGGGCCCGCAGGCCTGATGCTGTCG
>JAKOZM010000412.1 GCA_029779995.1 Actinomycetes bacterium | reverse complement strand
CTAGTTGTTCACCCCGGATAGGTTGGGTACGCGCGCGGCTGGGGGATGTCCCTTGAGTGCGGTGTGGCCTCGGTGGTGATTGTAATGGTGCAGCCATTGGTCGAAGGCGGCGACTCGCTGGGTTTCGGAGGTGTAGGGCTGGGCATAGGCCCATTCCTCGAGCATGATGCGGTTGAACCGTTCGACTTTGCCGTTGGTTTGGGGTCGGTAGGGGCGGGTGCGTTTGTGTGTGATGTCGTCGCCGAGAGCCTTTTTGAAGGCGTTGGAGCGGTAGCAGGCGCCGTTGTCGGTCAAGACTCGTGTCACGGTGATCCCGGCGGCGTTGAAGAAGGCGTTGGCGCGTTGCCAGAACGCGGCGGCGGTTTCCTTCTTCTCGTCGGTCAGGATTTCGCTGTAGGCCAAGCGGGAGTGGTCGTCGACGGCGTTGTGGATGTAGGCATACCCGGGCCGGCGGTTCGTGGCGGTTCTGGTCTTGTTCCGGGTACCCGCGGCACGGCCCAGCACTTTGTGGCCGCCGCCGTCGGGGATCCGGCCGAGTTTCTTGATGTCGACGTGGACCAGGTCGCCGGGGGCGGCGTGCTCGTAGCGGCGTTTCTCGGCGCGTGAGGTTTTGATCCTGGCTCCGGTAGCAGGATCGGTCCATCGCAGGGGTGGGCAGCCGTAGCGCCTGATGACCTTGTGGACCGTCGAGGGGTTCAGGTGAAGGTGGTAGGCGATCCGGGCCGGGCCCCAGCGCTTGGTTACACGCAACCCGACGATGCGACGCTCGGTGCGCTGCGAGAGTTGATGCGGGCAATGCTTCGGGCGAGAGGACTTGTCGACCATCCCGGCCAGGCCCTGTTCGCGGTAACGCTGCGCCCAGCGGCGGGCGGTGTTGACCGCGACACCGAAACGTTCCGCGGCTCGCCGCAGGGTCCAGCCCTGGTCAACGACGAGCTGGGCCAGGTGCAGACGTCCGGTTTCGGTGAGTATGGCGTTACGGTGGGGCATGGAAGACCTCTGTTTCGTGAAATGGGTTCTGTCGTAAGTCCCACACTTCACTCAGAGGTCTTCCCCTATGTCCAGCAGACCCGCCGCGCGTACTCAATCTCCGTGGTCAGTACAGCTAGTTGGCGTACAGGTGGGGGAACTGGCAGCGAGGTACGAGCTCGAGGTCTCGGATGAACTTGCCACGATCGTCCCTGATCAGGCGGGTTGGTTCTTCGAGCGCTTCGAGCCTTAACAAATCGACCTGCGACCTCTCGGCCTCTTGTCCGCGACTTGGCCGCGAGCGTACAGATGTGACAGAACCACCCAGCAGGATCCCTCCAACTGCCAGCCGTGCCGTTCGCCCCCTTGCCTGACGGCTTCCGCCAACTTGTCACGTACCTTGAGCCCTCTTCAGGTTCAGAAGACAACACAGCCAGACCGTCGGGGGAACCGCCCTACAACACAGGGGGCGACTTTCGGTACAACGACAAGTGGGACAAGGACCCCAACGACCCGGACCTCGGCGAGTTCGTGGGCAGCGACGATCCCGCGCGCCACACCAAGTGGATGAAGTTCATGTACCCCCGGCTCCAGATGATGAAGGCGATGCTCAAGCCGGGTGGTGTGCTGGCGGTCTGCATCGACAGCCGTGAGCTCTTCCACCTCGGCCAGATGCTCGATGAGCTCTTCTACGAGGAGAACCGGCTCGCGATCATCAACTGGGAGAAGACCGCAGCCGCCCGTGCTGACAAGACACACGTGACCACAACGACCGAGTACATCTTGGTGTACGCCAAGAATGCCGAGCGGGCAAAGACTGCTTCGTTGGAGCGGTCCGACTCCGACAACCGTCGATACGGCAACCCCGACAACGACGCACAGGGGCTCTGGCGCGAGGGAAACCTGACCGCGCGCACCTGGTCCGAAAGCGGGGACTTCGCCATCCAGTCTCCCTTCACCGGCGAGCTGCACTATCCCGCCGGGGAAGGCGCCTGGCGGCACCCGAAGCGCAACATCAAGAAGTGGCTTGAAGAGTGGGGTTCGGAGTATCAGGAGAAGTCGCTCAATGACGGCCACGTACGTGGCCTGGTCATCAAGGACGGCTTCGATGGTGAGGTTGCCCAGAAGGCTAAGTCCCGCCTCGCCGAAGAGAACTGGCCCTTCATCTGGTTCGGTCACGATGGCAGAGGTCGGCCACGCACCAAGACCTATCTTGAAAAGATCAAGAAGGGCAAGGTGGCCGTCACCTACTGGAGCGACGAGCAGCACGATCTTCCCGAGGAACTTGGGTCAACATCCTGGGACTATGAGGATTCTGGCCGCACGAGCGACGGTCTCGCCGAGCTAACCGCGTTGGTCGGATCAGGACATGGCTTCACAACAGTGAAGCCACTGAAACTGATGATGAAGATCATTCAGCTGTGGGCTCCCCCAGATGGAGTTGTCTTGGATCCCTTCGCGGGATCGGGGACGACGGCCCACGCGGTGCTCTCCTTGAACGCTTTAACCGGCTGTGATCGCCGCTTCATCTTGATTGAGCAGGGAAGGCCAGAGAAGGGCGACTCCTACGCCAAGACTCTTACCGTAGACCGGCTGAAGCGGGCCGTGAATGGTGACTGGGCCAACGGCAAGGGGAAGCCACTGGGCGGCGGCTTCACCTTTAAGTCTTTGGAAAAGAAGGTCGACGCCAAGGCGCTGCTCATGATGGAGCGCGACGAGATGATCGACACGGTCATCGCCTCGCACTCATCGACGGGCAGCCGACGTAGTCCAGTCCTGATCCCGGTGCCGGACGAGGCGGCCTACGAGTACCTGGTAGCGCGCAATGTCAACAACGAGGGCATCTACCTCGTGTGGCACGGCGCCGGGTCGAACACCGACCTGACCGAGGAGGTTTACGAGGACATTACCGAGGAGGCCGACGCCGCCGGGCTGGCTCCGACGTATCACGTGTATAGCCGGCGTAACCTCATCGTCACTGACGACGTGGTGTGGTACCAGATCCCCGACCGCATCCTGTCCGACTTCGGTCTCGATCTCCGTACCGAGTCGTTCATCGAGGAGTCCTGATCGTGACCATCGAGCTTTTCCAGTTCCAGCAGGAGGCGGCGTCGCAGATCGCCGACCGGTTCATCGACTACCACAGCGACCCGATCCCCTATGGCCGCGGGGCCAAGCGGCGCGACGTGCCCTTCTACCAGGCGCTCTCGTCGATTACCGGCTCTGGCAAGACCGCGATCCTCGCCCAAGCCGTGAGCGAGATCGTGGCCATGATGGAGGTGCCGCCGGTCATTCTGTGGCTCTCCAAGGGCAAGGTGGTTGTGCAGCAGACCTACGCCAACTTGGCCGACGGCGGGAAGTACAAGCACTTGCTGCCTGACACCACGGTGCGGCTGCTCAGCGAGTACGACCCCGAGGACGTGGCGAACGCCAAGGAGTCGCTGCTCTACTTCGCCACGGTCGGCACCTTCAACCAGCGGGACCGTGAGAAGAGCAACCTGAAGATCTTCGCGGCCGACACCGACACCATCGAGTCGACGAGGTGGGAGGCGCTCAAGGTCCGCCAGACGGCCGAGGGAGTGCGGCGCCCGCTGGTCGTGGTCTACGACGAGGCCCAGAACCTGAGCGACCAGCAGACAACGCTGCTGCTGGAGCAGCAGCCGGCCGTCTTCCTGCTCGCCAGCGCCACGTTGCGCTTCCCGGCGCAGTTCTCCACCGAGGTGATCGACCCGCTGCGCTCTCAGGGGGACTACGCCATAGAAGACCTCATCACCACCGTCCCCTCGGCCACGGTGGTGGCCTCGGGTCTGGTGAAGGGCATCATTGCGCTGGATGGCCTGAACGCACCGATGCAGGAGACGGTGAGCGAGATGCTGGCCGACCTGCGCGAGGCCGAGGCGGCGGTCGATGCCCAGGGCTTGGCCTTCCTGCCGAAGGCGATCTACGTCTGCAACACCAACATGGTCGCCGATGACGCCGGCATGAGCGACGACCCGAAGCAGGTGTTTGAGCAACGGCAGGCCCCTCCCATCCTCATCTGGCGCTACCTCACCGAGCAGTGCGGCATCCCCGCCGACCAGGTGGCGGTTTACGCCGACCTCAAGACGCACAAAGACTTCCCGCTGCCTCTGGACTTCAACCTGTACACCGGCGGCGACAACGACTACGAGGAGTTCGTG
>JAKOZM010000401.1 GCA_029779995.1 Actinomycetes bacterium | reverse complement strand
GGAACTCATCGAGGCGCACCTGCTTTTTGACATGCCGCTGGAGCGCATCACGGTGGTGGTGCATCCGCAGTCGATCGTGCACTCGATGGTCGAGTTCGTCGACGGAAGTACCATCGCGCAGGCGAGCCCACCGGACATGCGCCTGCCCATCGCCCTGGGGATCGGCTGGCCCGACCGGGTGCCCGACGCGGCGCCGGGCTGTGACTGGACAACCGCCTCGCAGTGGGACTTCTTCCCGCTGGACGACGAGGCCTTCCCCGCTGTCCGGCTGGCCACCGAGGCCGCCCGGTCCGGGGGTGTCCTGCCTGCGGTCATGAATGCCGCCAACGAGGTTGCGGTGCAGGGTTTCCGGGATCAACAGCTGGGATTCTTGGGCATCACCCGATTGGTGGAGCAAGTCATGAGGGATCACACTGGCCTTATTGCAGGGAACCGGGTGACACTGGAAGACGTCTTGGAAGCAGATGCTTGGGCCCGCCGCCAAGCGCGTGCCCGACTACAGGAGGACTGATGACGCTGATCGGGATTGTGGCGCTGCTGTTAGCGCTGGTCGTCTCGATCGCCCTGCATGAGCTCGGTCACATGGTGCCCGCGAAGAGGTTCGGCGTCAAAGTCACGCAGTACATGATCGGATTCGGCCCGACGATCTGGTCGCGCAAGCGCGGTGAGACCGAATACGGCGCCAAGGCGATCCTGCTGGGCGGATATATCCGCATGATCGGCATGTTCCCGCCTGGACCCGACGGCACCAGCGTGCCCAGCCACCGGGGGCGGATGGGCACGCTGGTCCAACAGGCGCGCGAGGACTCGCAGGCGGAGGTGTTGCCTGGTGAGGAGAGCCGCACGTTCTACAACCTCCCGGTGCATCAGAAACTGGTCGTGATGCTCGGTGGCCCCGTCATGAACCTCGTGATCGCGGTGGTGTTGTTCACGATCGTGTTCGCCGGTTTCGGCACGCCGACGCCGTCGACGAACGTGGCCAGTGTGACTGCGTGTGTGCCCACCGCGACGGCACCAGATGGCACCTGCGCGCCCGGATCGGTGCCGACGGGAGCCGCCGCGGCCGGACTGCAGCAGGGTGACCAGATCGTCGCCTGGGATGGCACGGCAGTGGCCGAGTGGCCGCAGTTGAGTCAGGCCATCCGGGACTCGCAGCCTGGCACCCATGAGGTCACCGTGGTGCGCGACGGGCGGGAGTTCACTGTCGACGTACCCCTGACTGCCATTGACGGGACGCTGCTCGGGGAGACCGGCAGCCGCGGGTTCTTGGGTGTGTCGCCGGTGGTCGACCTGCAGGCAATGCCCATCACCGCAGTGCCGGCCGAAATGTGGGACATCTCAGTGCGGTCGGCCGCGGCATTGGCCAGTTTCCCGGCGAAGATGGTAGGCGTCACCCAGGCCGCGTTCACAGATCAGGCGCGCGATCCGGAAGGCCCCGTCGGTGTGATCGGCGTGAGTCGCATCAGCGGTGAGGTGGCCGCCGCTGACGCCCCGCCCAGCTGGCGTATCGCGCAGTTCCTGGCGATCGTGGCGTCGTTGAACCTGTTCCTGTTCCTTTTCAACCTGCTGCCGATCCTGCCGCTGGACGGGGGCCATGTGGCTGGGGCACTGTTCGAAGGGGCCCGCCGGCAGATCGCCAGATGGCGCGGGCAACCCGACCCAGGGCCGGTGGACGTGGCGCGCATGTTGCCCGTGGCCTACACCGTCGCGATCGTGCTCATCGGGGTCAGTGTGATCATCCTGTGGGCGGACATCGTCAAGCCGATCCGTCTGGGCTGATGCTCGGCGGGGCGAGTTTGACCCCGTGGGAGATACTGGAGTCATGACCGTTTCGTTGGGAATGCCTGCTGCCCCGGCTCCGGTGCTGGCCCCCCGCCGCCCCACCCGCAAGATCACTCTGCGCCATCCCCACCACCCCGTGGAGGTCGGTGGCGATGCGCCGGTGAGCGTGCAGTCGATGACCACCACTGTCACCGCCGACGTCAATGCGACCCTGCAGCAGATCGCCGAACTCACCGCCTCCGGCTGCCAGGTCGTGCGGGTCGCCGTCCCGAGCCAGGACGACGCTGAGGCGCTGCCGATGATCGCGCGAAAGGCTGACATCCCGGTCATCGCCGACATCCACTTCCAGCCCAAGTACGTGTTCGCCGCGATCGACGCCGGGTGCGCTGGCGTGCGGGTGAACCCAGGCAACATCAAGGCCTTCGATGACCGGGTGGGGGAGATCGCGCGGGCAGCGAAGGACGCCGGGATTCCGATCCGGATCGGTGTCAACGCCGGCAGCCTCGACAAACGCCTGCTCGAGAAGTACGGCAAAGCGACTCCCGAGGCTCTGGTGGAAAGTGCGCTGTGGGAGGCGTCGCTGTTCGAGGAGCACGGCTTTCGCGACATCAAGATCTCGGTCAAACACCACGACCCCGTGGTCATGGTGCAGGCCTACCGGGCGCTGTCCGCGGCCTGCGACTACCCGCTACACCTTGGCGTCACCGAGGCCGGCCCCGCCTTCCAGGGCACGGTGAAGTCGGCCGTGGCGTTCGGAGCGCTGCTCTCCGAGGGCATCGGCGACACGATTCGGGTGTCGTTGTCCGCGCCGCCCGTCGAGGAGGTCAAGGTCGGCCTGCAGATCCTGGAGTCACTGAACCTGCGTGAGCGTGGCCTCGAGATCGTCTCCTGTCCCAGTTGCGGACGCGCCCAAGTCGATGTCTACACCCTCGCGGAGCAGGTGACCGCCGGGCTGGAGGGCCTGGAGGTGCCGCTGCGCGTGGCCGTCATGGGTTG
>JAKOZM010000400.1 GCA_029779995.1 Actinomycetes bacterium | reverse complement strand
CAGCTAGTACCACTCCGGCCCGCGGTCGATGTGATACTTCTGTTCGGGCGAACGCTTGCCCACCGCCCTTGCAGGGACACCGCTCACGATCGTCCAGGGTTCTACATCGCGGTGGACAACCGATCCAGCGGCCACAACTGCGCCTTCGCCGAGATGCACACCCTTCAAGATGACGCATCGACTGCCAATCCACACCCGATCCTGACTCGCGCCACTTTCGGTGTTTTTGGGTGACCGGCGAGCGTTTGTGCAGGTCAGGGGGTTGCGTGGGGCGGGGTTGACACACTAACGGGGGCGGTAAAGTCGGCTCGTGGTGTTCGTGCGGAAGGTGAAGACCGCCTCGGGGGCCACCGCGGTACAAATCGCTGAACGCGTCGGCGGACGGGATCGGGTGTTGGAGCACCTGGGGTCGGCACACACTGACGCTGACCTTGCCGCTCTGTTGGAGACCGCGCGGGATCGGGTGTATCCGGGTCAGGGCGAGTTCGACTTATCCGCTGGCAGGGTCCCGACGGGATACGCCGTGATCACCGGTAAGCGCCACGTGGTGCTGTGGCGGGTCCTGACCGACGCTTACGCCCGGCTCGGGTTCGACATCCTGAATGACGCCGCGTTCAGGCAACTGGTGTTGGCGCGGATCGTGGAGCCAACCAGCAAGGCTGACTCGCTGCGGGTGCTCGACGAGCTTGGGGTCGAGCACGCGTCGTTACGCACGATGTTCCGTACCGTCAAGCAGGCCGGATCCGGGGGCTACCGCGACCAGGTCGCAGCCGCCTGCTTCGCCCACGCGGCGAGGAACGGGGACGTCAGCCTGTGTCTGTACGACGTGACGACCCTGTACTTCGAGGCGGAGAAGGAAGACGACCTGCGCAAGGTCGGGTATTCGAAGGAACGGCGGGTTGACCCCCAAGTTGTGGTCGGTTTGTTGGTGGACCGGCACGGGTTCCCGTTGGAGATCGGCTGCTTCGAGGGCAACAAGGCCGAGACGACGACCTTGATCCCGATCATCGAGGGCTTCCAAGCCCGCCACGGGGTCGCGGACATGGTCGTGGTCGCCGACGCCGGGATGCTGTCCGCGTCGAACCTGAAGGCCCTGGACGAGGCAGGGTTGCGGTTCATCGTCGGGTCCCGAGTCACCAAGGCCCCGGCGGACCTGGCCTCGCACTTCCGGTGGCACGGGGACGCGTTCACCGACGGGCAAGTCATCGACACGATCACCCCGAGGGTCGCGACCAAAGCAGCGGCCGCGGTCAACGACGCGACGAAACGGGCCGAACCGGTGTGGGACCCCGAGAAGCACTCGTTGTCGTGGCGGGCGGTGTGGGCCTACTCGACCAAACGGGCCGTCCGCGACGCCAAAACATTGACGCTGCAGGAGAACCGGGCCAAGGCCGTCATCGCCGGGGAGAAGAGCGCCCGCACCCCCAGGTTCGTCACCGTCAAGAACGGCACCCCAACCCTGGACGAAGCGAACCTGGCACGAGCGCGCCGGCTGGTCGGTTTGAAGGGGTACGTCACCAACATCCCCGCCAGCGTGATGCCCGCGCCCGAGGTCATCGGCAGCTACCACGAGCTGTGGCACGTCGAGGCCTCGTTCCGGATGTCCAAAACCGACCTGCGTGCCCGGCCCATGTTCCACCACACCCGCGAGGCCATCGAGGCCCACCTAACCATCGTCTTCGCCGCCCTCGCAGTCGCCCGACACCTCCAGAACGAGACCGGGCTGAGCATCAAGAAGATCGTCCGGACACTACGACCGCTGCAACAGATCACCGTCCGCATCGGCGGCCACGAACACCTCGCCGCCGACCCCATCACCGGCCCCGCCCAAGAAATTCTCGACGCCCTCAAGCCATCGGCGCCGACCCACTAAAGTGGCGCGACTCAGGTCGCAGGCAGAACGCCACGGGAGCAGCTAGTACCACTCCGGCCCGCGGTCGATGTGATACTTCTGTTCGGGCGAACGCTTGCCCACCGCCCTTGCAGGGACACCGCTCACGATCGTCCAGGGTTCTACATCGCGGTGGACAACCGATCCAGCGGCCACAACTGCGCCTTCGCCGAGATGCACACCCTTCAAGATGACGCA
>JAKOZM010000391.1 GCA_029779995.1 Actinomycetes bacterium | reverse complement strand
TGGCTCCCCTCTGTGTCAAGAGGCGGCCGGGAGGGGGGTTCTAGGATCGGTGGTGGCGGGTCCGGGAAGTGGCTTGTCCGAAGAGTTGGTGTGGGGCTGTGAGCCGGCCGCGCTGGAGTCAGAGTCGTTGCCCCGTTGCCCTCCCGGGCCCGTCGCCATGTGTCGGGCGGCGTCGTTGACCATGGTGCGGTACACGATGTCGGAGAGTCGGCGTTTGAGCAGGCGCATGGACTCGTTGGAGGTCTTGCCGCGGGCTTTGCTGCGGTCGAAGTAGGCGCGGCCCTCGGTGGGGTTGCGCAGCTGGACGGTGGCCATGATGTGCAGCACGCGGTTGATCTGACGGTTGCCACCGCGGGACAGGCGGTGGCGCACGTTGTCCCCGGAGGATGCGTCGATGGGGGCGGTGCCCGTCCAGGAGCCGAAGTGGTTGTTGTCGGGGAACCGGGTGATGTCACCGACTTCGACGAGTAGCCGGGCGGCGCCTGAGGGGCCGATCCCGGTCAGGTCCATGAGGGTGGTGCCGGTGGCGGCGACCAGAGCGGTCAGCTCCTTGTTCGCGGCCTTCTTGCGCTGATAGATCCGCTCTAGGTCGGTGATCAGTTCGGCCGCGACCCGGCGGCGGGTCTTGCCCGCCGCGTCGCGTGGGCGGACGGTGGCGAGCAGCTTCTTGGCTTGGGCAGCGGACAGGTCCTTCTTCGCTCCGCCGGGGATCAGCTCGAGCAGCAGGTGGTGGACCTGCGACATCTTGCGGGTGTGTTCCTCTCCCAGGGACCGTCGCCGGTCGACCAGGATCCGCAGCACGGCCAGCTGCTCGTCGTTGACCACCGGGCGCAGGCCGCTCATCCGGGTGCCGACCAGGGCCACGGAGTGTGCGTCGGTGGCGTCGGTCTTGCGGCCTTGGCCGGTGGCGAACACCCGCGCCCGCGCGGACAGCTTGGGTGGGACGTCGAGGACATGCTCGCCTTCGGCCAGGAGCCTGTTGGCCACGTGCCTGCCGATGCCCTGACATCCCTCGATCGCCCATACACGCTCGGGCCACGCCTGCACGTACCGTCGCAGCGCGGCATGACCGTCCCGGTCGGTTGCGAATCGGCCCTTGCCGACGATGGATTCGTCACTGGTCATGACTTCGATCGTGACGGAGCGCTTGTGTGGGTCCATCCCGATGACGACTCGCGATGTCGTGTCCATGGTGTCCTCCGAACTCGAACCTGATGGGGTTGTCGAGCTGGGAGGGCAACGCTACTTCGAGCTAGGGCATACCCCTCTTGAGCCTCTCCCGCTCTGGCGGCGTCCGGGGATGCGCAGGCCAAATGAGAGCCACACCGAGGTGAGCAGCCGAAATGAGAGCGACAAACCCGGACGCCTAGACCGAGCCTCGTCAGATACCGGCCATGCCGTCAATGAAACAAGTAGCCGATGAGCGCTAACTAGCCCTGTGCGCAGAGTTTCTTACTCCGCCACTCAACCTTTCGAGGCCCTGCACAGTCAAGGGTGTGTACTCGCCGACGGCCGGCGACCATAGGGGAGGCGTTCGTGGGCAGCGATCGGGACCAAGAGTTCGTGGACTTCGTCCACGGCGCCTCGCCACGGCTGCTGAAGACCGCGTGGTTCATCTGCGGGGACCCGGTTCAGGCCGAAGAGCTCGTCCAAGCCGCGCTCGAGCGGGTGTACCTGCGATGGGGACATCTACGTGAGACCTCACCGTTGGCCTACACCCGCAAGATTCTGCTCAACCTGCACATCGACCAGCAACGCCGCTCTGCTCGCGAGGTGTCGATGGCCAGCCCCCCCGAGCGGTCGGCCACGGACGTCGGCCCCGAGGAGGGCGACTACGTGGTGCGGCTCCTGCGCCAACTACCACTTCGGGAACGACAGGTCGTCGTCCTTCGGTACTACGTCGGGATCTCCGAAGCCGAGACCGCCGACACCCTCAACGTCAGCACCGGCACCGTCAAATCCACGGCCTCACGCGGTCTGGCCAAGCTACGCGAACTGCACACACCAGAGGAGAACTCCCATGCCCGCTGACTTCACCGATCTCCTCGAAGACGTCTCAGCACCGCCGATGCACGTCGACGCCGAAACGGTCTTGACCCGTGGCCGGCGTCGTCGCCTCCGCCGCCGCCTCTATGGCACCGCAACGGTACTGGCGGCCGCCGCGCTCGTTGCGCCTGTGGCCGCCGCACTTCGCGCGGATCCCGCGCCGCCTGCGGTCCCAGCGGTCTCGCCACCGGTGGACTGCGCGTCCGCCGGTCAGGCGCCAAGCCCGACTGGACTGTGGCTGGACAGTGGACCAGCTACCGCCACGCGGACCCTGCGGGTTCGGGTCTACAACGACGCCTGCCAGGGCCTGAGTGTCGCGGTGGCTCGCGGATCGGCAAGCAGTGTGTCGATGGCTGATGTCGCGGGCCGACCGCTGGACGCCTTCTGGGTCGTTGAGGCCAACGGCGGCGGTCTCGACAAGTTCGGGAAGGCGCTACCCGTTAAGGCGACCGCGGTGGCCCTTCTCCCCAACGGGCAGCGGGTCTGCGGCATCGGAGCCGCACCCGGGGCTGGTGCACCGCAAGGGCAGACTCCATCCCTGAGCGAACAAATCACCACGGCAGCCGGAGACGACTGGCAGGCAACCTTCGCCGCCATCTCCGGCATCGGCGACCCGCAGCGAACTGCAATCCTCAAGATCTGTGAAGGTGGCCGCGTCGTCGAGCCCAGCCTCCGCCCCCTTAACGCGATCCCCGAGCCCACGCCGACATCTGCCGGATAGCGCGCCCACCGCCGGGTAAAACGCCCTCATTTGCCGCGATGCGGTTCGTCGTGCCGACTTGCTTGCGGGTGTTCACCTGGAGGACCATGACGTCCATCGCGTCGTCGCGGGGGAGGTTCGATGGTTCGGATTTTGTCGGCGGTGCTCGCCGGTGCGGTGATTCTCGCGGGCTGCGCCAGGCCCGGCGCGGAGACCCGGACCTACGTCGGCCAGGTGACGGAGGTGGATGCCCGTACTGTCTGTGTCGGCGCGCCGGAGGCCAAGGGTGAGTGCTTCATCAAGGACCAGGTCACCGAGCGCTTGAGCGTGAAGGACTGTGTCAGCGTCACGTACACACCGGAGCCTGGGAACGTTGCGCAGTCCCGCGCGCACAAGGTCGGGGCGGCGGACCGCGCGTCACATCAGGTGGAGTGTCCCGAGCCGTGACGAAGGAGCGCATCTGCAACACGTCCGCTATTGCCGCCAGGCTGTCGACCTATGCGCTTGGCGAGACCAATGCGGCGGCCTGCCGAACGAGACCGGTGACCGGCCATCGTGAGATCGGAGCGACCGCGATCAACCGGCAGATGGGGATGTGACCGGGGAGGCCGTCTCAAACTCCTCGTCTGACGTCTCAAAATCCACCGCTGAAGTGTCGAGCTGTCTCACGCCGTCTCGTACTCCCGGGTAAGTCTCAAAATCGCTCGCCGTTGACATCAGGGCGCGACAGCTACTCGGGGTGGGCGCGGAGGTAGCGGCCGAAGTGGGGGACGGTGAAGGCGATCTGGCCGCGCTCGCTGGAATAGACCAGCCCCTTCTTCATCAGCGAGTCCCGCGCCGGCGACAGCGACTGCGGCCGCTTGCCCAGCAGCGCGGCCACCTCAGCGGTCGGCACGGCATCCAACTCGGCCGACGCGCTAGACG
>JAKOZM010000373.1 GCA_029779995.1 Actinomycetes bacterium | reverse complement strand
GAACCCGTCGAACGGCTCGACCCCGACCGCTGCCGCCACTGCGCCGACGGGGACATCCGGCCCGGGGTGGTGTGGTTCGAAGAGCCGCTTCCGGCAAGGGAATTCGACCTCGCAATCGACGTATGCCGGGACACCGACCTCGTCGTCGTGGTCGGCACGTCGGGCATCGTCCAGCCGGCGGCCAGCCTTCCCCACTTGGCCGGCGCGAACGGCATACCGGTTGTGGAAGTGGACCCTCGCGAGACGCTGCTCACCGAGGCCGCGACGGTGAGCCTGCGGGCCACTGCGGCCGGAGCGTTACCCGCGATGGTGCGGGCTGCGGGCGGCATCGTCACAACCCGATGAACCTCGTCCATCTCTTCGTATGGTCGCTCGCGGCGCGATAGCGTCCCTCTGCCAAACACGTGTGGTGCAAAGGACGGCGATGTCGGTGTTCTCGCCCGGGGATCGGGCCAGCAGGAAGCGACTCCCCGACCCTGGGCCCGGATCGCTGCTCGCCCTCATCGCACCGGCCGGTTACGGCAAGTCAGCGCTCCTGGCGTCCGCGCTGGGCAACCGGAACCGTCCCGCACTCCTGCTCGCCCTTCAGGACTGGCACGGCGATGTCAACGCGATTCACGACGCGCTCCAGCGGGCCTTCTCGCCCTTGGTGGCCACAGCCAACGGCGCTTCTGCTGAGTGGTCCGCGGACAACGGCTCGTGGATGTCGGTGGTCTGGCCGCGCTTGCGGGCGGCTCTGGACAAACAACCGTCGTTGTTCATGGTCGACAATCTGGAACAGCTCATCGATGAGGGTGCCCGTCAGGCCCTCGAAACGGTGATTCGTGACCTGCCCGACTCCTGCATCGTCATCGTCGCGGGCCGTCGAATGCCGGTCGGTTTTGGCCAGGCAACGGGGCGACAGGTGCTCGAACTGGGGGATCAGTTCCTCACGATGAGCCCATCAGAGGTTTTCGACCTGTTCGGGTCCTTGGACCTGAATGCCGAGCCCCGACTCCACCCGTTGACCCTGGGCTGGCCTGCTGCCGTGTGGACGGGCGTGCATCTGGTCCGAAGTGGCCGGCCAATCACCGTGGCCGCCCTTGCGGAGCGGCTCAAGCCTTACCTCGAGGAGGAAGTCTTCGCGGGGCTTCCCAAAGCGACCCTTCGCTTTCTCGAGGTGGTCGGACTTCTCGGCGGGGCAGGTGTCGAGTTGCTCGACCAAGCGCGCAGTGCGCACGATTCCGCTGCCTTCGCCAGCAGTCTGGAGGTGGAACCCGTCCCGATGGTCGTCATGCGGTCGGGGGGAAAGCACCTCCAGCTCGCACCGGTCCTGGCCCACCACCTCCTCCAGCAGTTCCGAAGCCGACCGTCACCAGAGCGGGACCGCGTCCTGGCGCCGATTCTGGCCGCACTCACGCGATCGGGCGACTACGAACAGGCCTTCACCCTCACCCGCGACCACCTCAGCCGAGGTGAGCTCGCGGCATACGTCGTCCGACATGGGGTGGGCCGCGCTCTGGCCGGGAGGGGTCGCCTGCTGTTGAGCTGGTTGTCGGAGTTCACCGCCGAAGAGGTTCGCACCCTTCCCGGGCTGGGCATCATGCACGCGCTGGCGGCCCTGTCAGAGGGCAACACCGTCCCCATCGCGCGGTGGGTGGCCCTGGTTGACTCCGACAACGTCGACAGTGACGCCCCGGGCTTCCGCGCGGCCGCCTTCCTCGAGGAAGTCACCGGAGTGCGTGCCCCCGGCCAAGCCCTTGAGGCGGCACTCGACAGCGACGTCACCGCGTGGCGGCTCTTGGCACACGTCATCGCCGGCGCTGACGCGGCCTTGTCGGGTCAGGAGGGGAAGGCCGTTCGCCTGCTTCGCGCCCAGCGTGCTTTCCTGCCCCGCTATCCGCTGCTGTCGGTGCTCAATGACGCCGCCCTGGGGGCCGTCCTGTTGCTCCCAGACAACCGCGTGGACACCCACGAGCTGTTCAACGAGTTGACGCACACCATGGCGAATGCGGAGTTGGCGAACAACCCGCTCACCGCCGGCGTGGATGCGTTCTTCGCCGCGAAGTCCGGGTTCGCCGGAGATGGCGAAGCAGTCCGACTTCATGCGGACAACGCGGCCCGAAAGCTCGCCGCCTTGGGCTCGGGTTTCCCGTTGCTCCACCTCTCTGCGCAGGTCCTCCTCACGGCGGCCCACGAGGCCCTCGGGGACCTCGAGCGGGCCGGCGAGCATGCGGCCGCCTGCCTTCGCGTGGCGCAACTGCTCAGGCCGGGAATCCAAGAGCGAGTCGAAGAAGTCTTCCGGCCGGTGGAGGTCGAATCGCGGGAGGAAGCGCCGACCGCGCTGCTCACCGCCGCCGAGTCAAAGGTGCTGAAGCTGCTCAACTCCCATCTCACCGTGCCGCGGATCGCCGCCGAGCTGCAGCTCTCGCCGACGACTGTGCGCAGCCACACCAGGTCGATCTTCCGCAAACTGGGTGTGCGCAGTCGCTCGGGTGCGCTCGCGGAAGCGACGATGAGGGGACTATTCGACTGAGGAGGGCGGCCCAGCGCCCGGGTGACCGGCCGGCATACCGACGGGAGTCAACAGCCCTCGGGCCGTGGCCGTCGCGATGGCCTCATCCCGACTATGCGCCTCCAACTTGCGATAGATCGAGCGGGCGTGGGTCCGCACCGTGTTGGGACTGATCCGCATCTCTTCGGCAATTCGCGGTATGCCGTGTGGCGTGGCCAAGAAGCGCAGGACCATCAGCTCGGTGGCCGACAAGGAGCTTGACCGCGCCATGCCCGCGGGTGGCTGGCGGCTCAGGAAGGGTGTCAACCATCGCTGGAGCTGGTGGTTGTGCTGGGAGATATCGACGGTGGCGCGGGCTTGCTGGCTCAGCTCGTCGGCCGCAGCGTAGTCACCGTTGAGCAAGGCAACATCGAGCAGGCACAGCAGCATGAGCAGACGCATGGACGGCGCTGTCGTTCCGGCGCGCTCAACGGCGGCCTGCGCCGGGCGAGCGCTCGTTCGCGCATCGATGTGTCGGCCCCGGGACGCGAGCAGGCTGGCGCGCACCGCATCCGTGAGGGTCGTCGAGTCATGACCCGACAGGCCTGCGCTCGTGCGGACGCTGACGGACTCGCGGACCAAACCCCAGGCCTGGTCCCTGCGCCCGGCGTGTGCGACGGCAAACGCCAGCATCCCCAACCGCATGATGTCCAACAGTGGCAAGTCTCTGACGTAGCCGCCGAGCGCGGTGAGGACGGCCTCTGCATGCACCAGGTCGCCCTCCACCACATCGGCAAACCCCTCCAGGTAGAGGGCGAGCAGCCTGAACGGCGTGAGCTCAGAGGTGAAACCACGGCTGATCGACCCCAAGGGAAACTGGCCGGAGGCTTCGCGGAGCAGATTGGCGACCTTGGCCTCGGGCGAGTCCTGCCGACCCTGCGCCACCAGCTGTGAATGATGCTGTTCGAGGGCTCGCGCAGCGGTGCGGAAGTCGTAGCGAGCGCTGGCGGACATCGCGTTCGCGAGATGCAGCGCGGAGCACTTGACGTGAGCCTCAGGGGGGAAGGAGCTCAGCCAACGCTCCACCGTCGCCAGCCTCCCCTGCCAGATCGCGGTGGGCGCCTCACGCAAGATGAAGGCCGCCAAGGCGTCGGCATCACCGAGCAAGTCGAGTGCGATCAGTGCCGACTCGAAGTCACCGTCTGCCTCACATTGGCGTTGCACCTTGCGCAGCACCGTGCTTCGGTGATCCGACGGGTTGACGTCGGGGTGTCGTTCCAGGGCGAGAGTGAGTGGTCCGCCCACCTGAATGGTCCTCGAGTCACGGCTGACCCGGATCATCGGGACCGGATGTTCGATGAGTTCAGCGAGCTGATCGTCGTAGTCGGGGCAGGCCAACCCGGCGAGGACGTGGCTCGGCAGCGGCGCCACGGTGGCGATGTCGGCGAGGACCTGGCGGGTTCGTGACCCGAGCCCGGCGACCACCTGGTCCGCGAGGTGCGCGAGTTCGCTGCCGTCCTGGCCGCCACGAGCGGGCTGGAGCGAGGTCGTGCCGGTTGCGGGGTTGGCCTGGTCGCGCAGCCCGGCGGCGACCCCGAGGGGCCACCCGAAGACGGCAGCGTGCAGGGAGTCGACCTGAGCGGCTTTCAGGGTGCCCGCCGCAAGAGCCCTGGCCTCGACACGGTCAAAATTCAGGTCCTCCGTGCCGATCTGATGCAGTCGCCCCTCGATGGCCACCCGGGCCAGTCGGAGTTTGGGCAGCGTGTGCCCAGCCAGGACGTAGGTCGTGTGCGGCGCCGGTTGACGCAGGAGCAAGCCGAGAAAGTGAATCGCGTCGGGGTCGGTGAGGTGGTGGACGTCGTCGAAGAGAATCAGCAGATGCATGCGGACCGTCGCGGCGGCCACGGATCGCGCGCGCGTTTCGACGCTCGGAATGCCATCCGATCGCTCGGCGCCGAAGACCCGGGCCGGAGTCAAGCCGAGTGCCTCAACGATGATTCCCGCGAAATCGCTGACCGAACTGCAGTTGGCCGGTGTCAGCGTGATGGTCACCGCCCTGACCATGCTGCGAGCGGCTAACTGCCGGAGCAGCTGGGACTTCCCGCCTCCCCACGGCGCGACGACCGTCACGACAGAGGTGGCCGGAAGCGCCATGGCGGGATCCACCAACCGTCGCCGACTCACCGACCGGTGCGGCCGGTCAGTCCCTTGCTCGGTACCCACTTCTCGACTACCGGCCAGCATCCCTTCTCCTACCGCTCGACCCAGTCGTTGCGACGACCTGCTTTCGCGGCGATGCCCCGAGAAGCGCGATGTAAGCACTCAAAGTTGGAGGAGTCAGGTCGGCGCACCGCATCATTGACACATACTGCTGATGTCTGGACGCGCCGTCGACCTGCAGGCCTCAGGTCTTCTTGAGGTTCTCACCAAAACTTGATGAGGCGCGGGGTGGCGCCCGACAGCGCCCCGGAGGTGCGTCCGACGAACGGGCGGCCGCCCGGCATACCTGGTGTAGCGGGAATAGCTCAGATTAATGCGGCACGTGACAGTCTTCACGGCCCATGTCAAACTAACGCTGGTCTCATTGAGACCCCCTCCACCACAACGGTCCCCCACATCGAAGGTGGAGAAGGCGCGGACCCGGATAGCCTCCGACTCGGCATCCGGACACCCTCGCGGAGTGGCTGTGCGTCAGTGGCAATGCCGTGACGACACAGCCACTCCCTTTTTCCGGAGTTTCTGGTGAGCATTACTGGGTGGCGCATTATTGACGCCGCATTGTGTGGTGTCAGTCCACGTCGTCCGAGTCCGCAGCAAGTGGGGCAGACGGAACTGCCTCGTCGCCGGCGGCCTCGCGTCGCACCCGGCTGGCAATCCGACTCAAGCCGACGACCGAGACGCCCAGGTAGTCAGCGATGTCCTTCTGCTGGATGTGGCGCAGCGTCGGCGCGTAGTCGACCAGGAAGCTGCGGTAGCGCGCCTCCGCGGGCAGCCGCATCCGGTCGCGTTCGTAGCGCATCACCTGCGCATACACGAGGTATGCCGTCGCCAAGGCTCTGCCCCACGCGACGCTGCGGTGGGCGCGAAGGTGCATTTCGTGGAGTGGGATCTCGACATAGCTCGCGGCCGTCAAGGCCGTGTGGCGGTAGCGCTGGGCAGCCGCGGCGGCCAGCGCCTTCGCGAGGACGGAGTCCCGGCCAGTCTCGGAGATCGGTGCAGTTGAGCGTCGCTCGATGACCGGGAGGCTGGCCATGAGGTCGCCAGGGCGAGCGAAGTTGACGGTGCGCGCGGGAGCGTCCGGGGACACCAGCCGGACGTGAACGACGCCTCCCGTGACGAGGTAGAGGGAAGGGGCGACCGGGTCGTCCTCGCTTTGGAAGACCTGACCCTGGCGAGCGCGTCGCGTCGTCATGGTGGCAGCGAACGCCGGCCAGTCGGGCAGCGGCGCGGCCGCGAAGGCTTCCAGGACGTTCCGGACCTCCTGACGGGCGTCGTCCGCCGCTGCCATGGTCACCTCCAGCTGCCGTGGCCCGGAGGCCGGTGTATTCCCGGCGCAGTGTAGGGCCGCACGTCTTCACGTCGAATAACCCTTGCGAAGATGCGATAACACAAGTTAAGCGCCCTCCACTCACATCACTCTTGGGTGTTAGCCCTGATCAACCTGACTTGTGACAGATCGCCCACAACGTCCTAAGTTGCAGTAATCAGAACCGCTGTGCGGGGGGAATCCACTCGGCGGTCAATCAGGTAAGACCCGTCAGGGCCGCATTGTGGCTGCCCTGATGTTGTCGTGCGTGCAGCACTGCCCGCTGTGCGCTTGGCATCGATGAGGTCCCCCGGGACCGTGGATGGGGAGTTCAAGGATGAATAGCTGGCTGACGGATGAATCGTCAGGGTGGACCACCCGGTCGGCACGGCGCGCGCATCAGCGCCTGATGACCCGGCTGCGGCGCGGTGTGGGAGCAGCCCTGGTCATGGCGATGGCCGTGCTGGGGTTGACGATGGCACCCCATGCCTCGGCAGCCGACACCGCCGCCACGATCACCAAGACGGTCGTCAATCCCAAGACCACGTATGCCGTCGGCGAGGTGGTGACGTATCGGCTCACCGTTTCGTGCAGCAGCCTTGTCGGCCCCTGTGGCATTGGCACGGTGACCGACGTCTTCGACCCCAACCTCACCGTCACCGCGGCCAACATCACCTTGCCGACCACGACCGCGGACGGCACCCCGCCGCCGCCGATGACGAAGTCGGTGAGCGGCCAGACCGGGACCATCACGATCGGCACCGCCACCAGCCCATGGCTGGACGGTTCGTCGTTGGACATCATCGTCACTGCGACGGTGAAGTCCTACCCGACGACCTCCACGCCGATCGGCACCATCCCCAACGACGCCACCGTGGCCATTACCAACGGTGCGGGCGAGACTGCACCACCGGTCGTCGTCAACGTCACCCCGCCGGTCAAAGACTGGGGGATCGACAAGACCGCGTCGGCCGGCTCCATCGCCCCGGGTGAGACGGTGACCTACACGGTTCGCTATACCCGTCCGACGAACACGGGTGGATTCGACATCACCAGCTCGATCCTCACCGATGTCCTCGACCCTCGGCTCGAGTTCGTGTCGTCGAACATCGGCACCTATGACGCGGCGACCCATACCGTCACGGCCAACACGGCAGTCATCCCGGCGACGGCCTCCAACTTGTCCTGCTACGCCTGGGGTTGCGAAAGCTATTGGAAAATGACGATCACCGTGCGGGTCCCCCCGAACGCCGAAGACGCCACCACCCCGGCTACAGGCACGGTGTTCTCCAACACGGTGAGCTCGGCAGTGACCTATGCGGACGGGACGACCGGCTCGCTCTCCGACTCCGTCGACGTCTCGATCGCCGCACCTGTGGTCACCCAGTCTGCCTACAAGACGGGTCTGGCGAGTGTGCCTCCGGGCGGGTTGGCACAGTGGCGGCTCTGGGCCCAGAACACGGGAAACTCGACGTTGCGCAACTACTCGGTCGTCGACAAGCTCCCTGTCGATGCTGCCGGCAACCTGCAAATTCAGAACGTCACCGTCGTGCGCTCCTGGGCGTCGTCCCCACTTCCGCCTGACGGCGCTTTGGTCACCCTGGACTGGAGCGCGGACGGCGTGACCTGGACCAATGCCGTGGTCATGGCCCAGGGCAATGCGTCGCCGTGGAGCTATGCGGCCCCTGCGGGAGCGCTCTATGTTCGCTTCACCTTCGATGCTTTCCGCCCGGCCGAGATCTTCGACGTCACCTTCCGCGGGACGGTCCCGACCGATGCCTCGCTGGACTCGACGCTGATCAACTGTGCGACCTTCGACTCGGATGCGTTGGCCCCCAAGGACAGCTGCGTCACGACCACGATCGACCCGGTCCAGGCGAAGATCACCCCCTACAAGACGCCGATCTTCAACGCGCCGGGTCAGAACTCGGTGGTGCCAGGTGAGCTCTTCGACTGGGTCCTCGCGTTCAACGTCAATGCGCCCCTGCCGATCGACACCGTCACCGTGTCGGACCTGCTCCCACCGCAGTTCGAACTCGTGGGCGTCACGTGCTACTCAGTAGCCGGTGCCGGTAGCGGCCCATGGGCTGGTGCCGTGAGTGGGGCATGCCCCAACTTCGCCCTCCCGGCATACACCGCCGTTGCCCAACCGAACGGGGCGACACTCATCACGTTTGCTGACCTGAAGCTCTATAACAACGCCACCCAGAACTCGCAGTATTACAGCATTCATCTCAAGGTGCGGGTGAAGCCCGGCACCGCGATCCAGACCTATCAGAACGACGTCCTCGTCTCGACGAACAAGGCCGTCACCACGTGCGACCAGAGCTTCAACGCCACCGGCAGCTATCAGCTCTCTGACACGACCGATATCGACGGCGACGGCGACACGACCGAGCCGGCCTGTGGATTCCCCTCGAAGATCAACGTCGTCGAGGCTGCTGCGGTGGAGATGACCAAGTGGGATATCGGCACCCAGCCGAATGTCTTCGAAGGGACCGGGACCTCGACGCCGCCGACGGGGGTGCTCGAGACTGCTTGCCCGGACTGGAATGGGTACACCCGTTACCCGTGTGTGGCGGTGACCGACCCGGGTAGTGCCTTCAGCTACCGGTTCAAGATGCAGAACGTCGGCAACGTGCCGATGACGAACTACGTGATGTACGACATTCTCCCGGTTGTCGGTGACACCGGTGTCGGACAGTTGCTGTCCACCGGTCAGCGTGGCACCGAATGGTCCCCGATCATGACCGGTCCGATCGTCTTCGAGTCTGCGATGTCGACCGCGACGAACACGACCTACCAGGTGGAGTACAACCTCACCTCCAACCCGTGCCGTCCGGAGTTGAACACCAACACGGCCGACGCGTCATGGCAAGGCACGTGCGACAACACCTGGTACTCGGCCAGCATGATCACCGACTGGTCGACGGTGAAGTCATTCCGGATCACCATGTTCCAGACGGACGCGACGACGGTCCCGCCGACCTACCCGACCTGGGCGCCGAGCGAGACAGCCGTGTTCACGGTCCCGATGAAGGCCCCGCTGTCGACTCCGGCATCGACGCTTTCCCCGTTGGATCTGTCGGTGGCGTGGAACTCGGGTGCTCAGCGGGTGTACCGGACGGATGCCGGTGGCACTCCGTTGTGGATGAAGCCCTACGAGCCGCGCAAGGTCGGCATTATCGTGCCGTTCGTGCTGCCGCCGGCTGTGTCGGTGGGTGACTACTTCTGGTACGACAACAACGCCAATGGTGTCCAGGACGCCGGCGACACCCCGGTGAAGAACGCGGTGGTGCGTCTGCTCGACGCCAACGGCGACCTCATCGAGGCCACGACGACGAACGCCGACGGCTACTACTCGTTCATCAACCTCACGCCGGACACTGACTACATCATCGAGTTCGTCAAGCCGGCCGGCACGGTCTTCACGACGCAGGACGCCACCGGTGACACCTCCAACAGCCGCGACGGGGACCTCACCGACTCGGATGCCGATGGGACCACCGGTCGCGTGCCGTTCAACTCCGGCCCGGCGGGCAACAACGACCCGGGTGGCCCGACGATCGCCAACGATGTCACCGACAACCCCGGTCTGGATGCCGGTCTGGTGACCCCGATGCTCAACCTCGAGCTGGCCAAGTCGGCCGGCACCTACACCGGGCTGCTCGTGCCCGGCACCGAGGTGACCTGGAAGCTGACCCCGAAGAACTCGGGTTCGACCACGGCCTCGGCTGGGTGGACGGTCACTGAGGTTCTGCCCGCCGGCTTGGAGCTGGTCTCCATGGACGGTGGCACGGCATACACCTGCGAGCTGACGACCCTGACCTGCACCTCGACCCTCGACCTGGCGGCCGGTGCGACCGGCGGCGAGATCACGGTCGTGACGAAGGTGGCGGCCGGCTGGACGGGCAGCACGTTGCACAACGTCGCCTACGTCGATAAGGCGCCGAACGACCCGGCCGAGACCACCCCGTTGGGTCCGGTGCCGACGACGGACACCGACACCTCGACGACCCCGACAGACAACGACGCACAATCGAACGTGTATGCCGTGTCGGTGGGCGACTACGTGTGGTGGGACACCAACCGGGATGGTCTGCAGACCGCCGGTGAGGCCCCCATCGAGGGCATT
>JAKOZM010000305.1 GCA_029779995.1 Actinomycetes bacterium | reverse complement strand
CTGGTTTGCGCCTGACTTCGCGATAGAGATCGGCGTGTCGATCAGACAACATCCGGCGGGTCCTCCAACCACAACAGGAGGATCAGAAGATGTCCGAGAACGAGCCCATCAGCGGGTCGAGGAAGCGCCGTGCGAAGCGGTTCTTGAGCCCGTCGTTGAAGTACGAGATCTGGCTGCAGTTGGTGCGGCAGGAGGCCACGGTCGCCGAGGTCGCGACTGCCCAGCAGGTCGACCGGTCCACGATCATGCGGATCAAGCAGGTAGCCAAGGACGGTGCCCTGTCTGCGTTGGCGGCCTCCAAACCCGGAGTGCAAGGCCGGCAGCGCGATTACGAGCTGGAGGCCGCGAAGGCCGAGATCGCCCGGCTCTCGGAAGCCTGCAAGGAACTGGCGGTGAAGCTGACGCTGGTAGAGGGAAAAGACGGTTGGGGCTGAGTGGCCGAGTCCCGCGCCGGGTGGATGCGGCCACCAAGGCAGGGCTGCTCGATCTCATCGACGGGGCCGTGGATGCCGGCTGGAGTATCCGCCGCGCCTGCCGGGCGCTTGAGGTCGGCGAGGTCCGCACCCACCGCTGGTACGCCCGCCGGGCCCGCGGCCGGCTGGCCGACCAGTCGCCGGGCGGGTTCCCGATGCACGGGATCTTGCCCGAGGAGGCAGCCGAGATCCTGGCCCTGTTCGAGCAGTGGGGTGAGGTCGACCGGTCCCACCGCAAACTCGCCCACCGCGGCTCCTACCTGTCCCGGGTATGGGTCTCCCCGTCCACCGTGCGACGGGTGCTCCACGTCGCTGACCTGCACTTTCGTCCACGTCCGCGGCCCGGACGGTCGAAGAAGCGACCCTTCCCCGAGTGGGCCGACTACACCCCGAACAGCATCTGGATCTTCGACACGACCCACTTCACCAGAGCTGGCATGGCGGTGCTGATCATCGAGGACCTGGTCTCACGCAAATGGATCACCGAGATCGTCTCGGTCGAGGAAACCTCCACCCAGGTCGAACTCGCCTTCACCGCCGCCCTGCAGGCCGAGGGACTGCTCGAGGCCGTCGATGCCCGCCACGACGACGGACGGGTCGACATCAGCGCCGATGACCAGACCCGACCGATCCTGCTCGCCGTGAGCGACAACGGACCACAGATGACCTCGGGGTCGACCCGGGAGTTCCTCGCCCTGTGCGCGATCGCTCAGCACTTCGGCCGGCCGGGCACCCCGACCGACCAGGCCTGGATCGAGTCGCTGAACGGGACCATCAAGATCGAGAACCCGCACCTGCTCGCCATCCGGGACCCGGCCACGCTACGTGCCGAGCTCGCCGTCACACGCGAGCACTACAACACCGTCCGACTGCACGCCGGGATCGGCTACGTCACCCCCGACGACGAACACGAGGGCCGCGGCGAGGCGATCCGTAAGGCCCGTGAAGCCGGCCTGGAACAGGCCCGACTCCGCCGCCTTGCCAACCACCGCGCCCAACGAAACACTAAGACCAGCAAGGGGCCCGACGATGTTGTTTGATTCGCCGCGGTTCTCTATCGCAAAGTCAGAAACACCTCATCCTGTGACGGCAGATCAGGCACAGAACATGGAGAAGAACCTATCGAGACTCGCCGAGACCGCGAAGGAATACACGCGCAAGCAGCAGGCGCTGGACCGTGTGCAGGCCGTGGCGTACGAATTCAAGCACAAGCGTGACGCCCTGAACCCCTACTTCACCACGTCGAGCACCGGCAGTGACATGTACACCGCATTGCGCCGCAGCCCGGCCCGGTGGAAGCGGATGCAGACCGAGCTCAGCATCATTGACGTTTCAGGTGCGCCCGGCATTGCGGCTGCCCGCGACGAGCTCGACGCAGCATTGGCGCGAGGCCGCACGGGCATCGGCAACTTCCTCAGGCTGGTGCCCAACACGCCCAGCTGTGCGTTCGATTGCTGGTACGGCCTATGGAAGTCGACTGCGGGGCAGTACTCGAAGCGCAACGACGTCGTAGTCAAACGCCTTCTGGAACGTCAACTACCCGGCTTACAGGACAATCTGCGCAACAGCGAACCCCGGTGACTGGAATGGCCGAAGGTGGCGCGAGCATCAAGAGCCCACTGGCCTGCATCGTGGTGCCACAGCAGCGACTTGTCGCCGACGCCTATTCGCTGTCAGCAAGGCGGTGCTTCGCTCGAAGGGCTACTCCCCCACCTCATTGGCCGGCAAAGACCAGTGGGTGGCTCATGCCCAAAGCCCGGCAGTACGACCCGATCGCCAGTCCCACCGCGACGGACCAAACCACCGAGCCCTCGCTGTGGCTCAAGGCTTGCGCCAGCACGTCACGCTGGTCCCGGTTGTCGGGAGGGAGGCTACGTGCCTCAGCATCGCGAGAGTCCTCCTGGAGGTGTCAGAACATCACATACCGTGCACACCGGAGAGACCTCCGGCACCGAGCGATTCTCACGCTTGCCGATCAATGATCCCGCTCCCGAGCCGCGGGAGCCCACCGATCATTGCTGGCGTGGGATTCCACGGTAGGGTGATGTCGCGACCCGGCGGGGGCCCGGGCGCGAAGGGGGAGAAAATGCGCGGACTAAAACTCAGCATTGCGGCAAGCGTTGGCATGGCGATGGCCGCCGGAATCACACCGGCCCACGCTGCCGGAACCACGACCATCACGGTCTGGTTCGACTGCGAAGGATGCGAGGTCCGGGCGGTCAACGCACGAGACTACTTCGCTTCCAACGGCATGAACGACATCTACTGGAAGTCGGCCACTGTCGAAGGTGGCACGGCGACATTGCGGGTTCCCACGTCAACGACCAAAGGCATGGCCTTCGAGATCGTCGACATGCCCTACGGCCTGCTGGGAGGCACGCCCACGGTGGCGCTGAAGCGGCGGGGCAAGAAAGGCTCCTGGTGCTGGGCTGGGACAAACCGGAGCACCGCGACGCTCCGGTTCAGTTCCAAGCGCTGGATCGACGACAGCACGCCCGAGGCCGCGCCCGGGCACTACAACCTGGCCGTGTGGGCCACGCCGTCGGTGAAGACCTGGCACGACCGGGCAAACATGCACCGGCTCCAGTCCGGCGGACTCGGCCAGCAGAACCAACCCGCGTGCGAGTCACGATGAGAGCCCTTCCGATCCTCCTGGCGGCCTGCACCGCCGTTGCCGCCGCACCGGCCCAGGCCGCCACACCGGGGGTCTTTTGGGATTGCGCCAGTATCCGTCCCCAGCCAGCCCTCGTCGATCTCAACTGCCAGCACGCAGATGCATACCTGACGTCTCTCGCTTGGAGCGGGCGTCGCGCGCGGGGATCCTTCAACTACCCTAACTACAGCGCTTCCGACGGCACCGGCCTGATGACCCTGCCCGCCCGGGTGACCGTCAGCCGGGCCCGCACACTGGCCGGGACGACCGCCTACACGAGGCTCACTGTGACGCTCTGGGGGAAACGGCGCGACCGGGACGGACTGTCCCGGCGATTGCGCTACGTCCTCACCTGTGATCTTGGCCAGGGCTGGGTCCCGGCGAGGGTGGCAAGGCCATGCTGAGGGTCTCGTTACTGGTAGCCGGCCTGAACCTCCTGGGCGCCGCCGCTCCAAGCCAGGCCGCCCGTATTCCATCAGGCCGTCAGTCTGGATTCACAGCGACGCCTCGAGCCAGCCGACTGCGACACATGTGGCGCTCAAGAATAAACGTGCGCTTCTACCACGATGGCGGCGTCTACCCGGGTGACGGCCAGGAGTGCGGCTGGTGCACTGTGCGCGGCACGACCTTCCCAGGCAGGATCCAGGGCGCTGAGACGGACCCCGCCCAACTCACACTGACGCTTCCACGCTCGGGCTCTCTCATGCGAGTCAAAGGCCTCGACGCGAGCCTCGCCTCCCGGCACGAATCCACTGTGGAACACTTCGCACGCATGGTCCCCAAGGCGGGCACCCACTCCGACGCACGGTGCCGGACCCACCGCCTGTTAGCAGGGTGACGACGATGAGACCAGGTTCAGTAGTCGCCGTCGCCCTTCTGAGTACGGTGACCATCACGACGCCCGGCCACGCCGCACCAACGGCGAAGGTCTGGACCTGCATGCGTCCGGCGATCAAACCCCAGCGGATATACCTGTGGTGCTACCACGCCGACATCTGGACCCAGGGGATGCGGTGGTCGCGGCGGACCGCGAGAACCGTGACTGCTTCGGGCGACTATGTGGTGAACACCTGCGCAATCAGCTGTGCGGAGGGTCCGTTCCTCAAGTACCCCGCGCGGTTCACGTTCAGCCGACCGGAAATGGTCAAGGCCTTCCGTGGCTACCAGACCGCGTTGCGTCGCAATGCCACGATGTTTCGAGGGTCAGGGTGTCGTTCAGCGGCGCACCGCCGGACGGCTGGACGGGGCAGCCCTACATCCTGGTCAAGAAGCGCAACCCGGGAACGGGTTCCTGCGAGTTAGTGTGGGAGCATCGCGGGGAGAAGTACAAGCCCTGCTGAGCGATGGCGATGAGCTGAAGTCCGCAAGGCCCCCACCTGGCACGCTGAAACCCCCTATACCAGAGCAGTCGCCAGCCACCTACCCAAGCGATGTGCCGGCGATGAACGGTGGATGCCGTCGGTGCTGGGTGACCTGCCGCGAGGGTACTGCGAGCCGGGCCGGCATGGGAGTAACCGATCACCGGCTAAAGAGCCGGAGCACGACGATCGCCGACGTCGAAAACGCCATCGCCGGCAGGGTCGTCTTGTACACGGTCGCAAGGGGAACATCTGATCTGATGCGCCGATCGGGCCTTCGACCTGCTCCAGACCTGCCCCACGGCTTTAGGTCCCATCGACGAAACGGGCCGTTCCCCCGCTCTGGAGCCCACGACTCGTTATCTCCCCGATCGAGAAGTACTGCCTAGGTGGGAGGCGCCGATGGCCAGGCGAAACCGAAGCCGCAATACCCTGTGGAGTTGCGCTGCTGCCTGGCTCGCTTCTTGAACCACTGTGGTGGAGAACTCGTGGGGCGGCCAACGAGGAGATCATCGAGGGAGAAGGTCACGCGATAGTCCCTTCCGTCTCGCGGAACAAAGACCCGGCCCGCCCAAAGCGTGTCGCCTCCGCGACCGTTGAAGCATGACTCACCGTCTTTGCCGGACGAGAATGACCATGCGAGAAACCCTGCGGGCATCAACTTGCCCGTCGAGAACTTGACGGCACGGTAGCGCTTCTGGCTTGGGACATAGAAGTAGCGGACCCCTCGGAACGGCGCCTCAGCGGCCTTCGCGGAGTTGGGTGCCACGGCGCCCTCGCTCGGGTGCGGCGCCTGAGCGTGGACCTGTGACGCTCCCAACGTCACAGGACACATCAGGAATACGACCGTCATTAGTCGCAGCGCCGAATCGCGGATCACGCGCGCTCTCACTCAGATCCCCCTTTGTGCTCCGACAAGAGGATCCTAGTCCTTCCATGACGACCGATCCACTTCAACTTCGCAGTCCGCAACCCCCCACGCACTCAGCCGGGAGGTCCAGCACCAATGCCGGCCCAGCCACAAGTGGCGCGCAGGGCTGGCACCGCCGACCACAGAATCGACCAAGCTGTCACGGCCCCGGCCGACCGGCTACTTGGGCCGGTGGGGCTCTAGCCGCAGAACTCCGTGGACGACTTGCGCCACTGCTTCATGCTGGTCCAGATCGGCCCGTCAGGAACAAAGAGACCGAGACTGGGGTGACGCTCCACGAAGGCTTGAGTCTGCGCCTTGGAGCGAACGACCATGCCCTCCAAATGGGTAGCTGAACCATGGCCCTCGACCTTGAGCACTTCGCGTTGCCTGGAGCAGTCGCCGATACCCACCCATCCCTTCACGCGATCGCCTCGGCGCTTCATCCATCCGATCGACCCGTATCCGCCGGACTGGGGGTAGTTGATCGTGACCCGAACCCGAGAGCCATCGATCTGCATCATCGCGACAGTGCACTGAAGGCCGCAGGACTCCTGCGTGGTCATGTACACGGTCGTCACATCGGCGGATGCTTGAGCCACAGAACTAAGCGAAAGCCCGACCGTCGCGACCGCCACACCCAACGCCGCCCTCATAAGATCCCCTTTCATCAGCCTCGCCGGAACCTCAGCACCCAGGCAGGCCGAGGTGGTCTTCCCGCTTGGTCGTCCAGACCGCCGGCACGTAGCCTCGGCCACCGTTCCAATCGATCCCGTACCACAACGAGGAGGTGAACTGGCGCGCGTCGTCCTCGGTCGTCTGGTTGCTGCCGTCGGTGAGTTGTTTGCCGATCGCCCAGCATCGAGCAGTCAACGAGGTCCCTCGATACACGTCCGCGATACGGCTGGAAACGGCCGGATTCGCGTGCACCCAGATCGGGTTCCAGTAGTCACAGTTGTTGTACGTGTTGCACGTGTTCACCACGATCACTGCCGACGGCGGGGGTGGTGGAGGAGGCGGAGGAGGGGGTGTCGGCGAAGGCGAGGCCGGCGCTGGTGGTGACGGTGGCGGCGGTGGCGCCAGCACGGGAGCAGGTGGCTGCGGGGCCGGTTCCGAGGCGGCGGGTGGAATCGAGAGTCCAGCCCACCGGCACTTCTTCTGCACGTCCTGCACGTCACGCAGGTGGCCGACTTCCTTGAAGGGCCGCTTGGCTGCCCTGCGACTGACCTGGCGCCACTCACCTGAAGTCCCGTACGTGGTCGGTGTTGGCCGCACTTTTCCTGTGTCCAGGGGCCAGGTTTCGGAGAACCGCGCGATGGACGCGTACTCGTGGGCACCATTGAGCTGCACGCTGGTTGCCCCGATCCTGCCGAGGTAGCACGCTTTGCCCTCGTAGTAGTGCCCGTAGACGTAGACGGTATCTGCGCTGGTCACCACGATCATGGATCCCGCAAAGGGCGGATTACCGCGTGTGAACCAGTAGGTGGCGGTGGACTTTGCGGGCAACGGATGCTGGGTCAGGCACCATGTGCCCGGGTTCTGCTGTGACTGCGGCACAAGTTGGTGGTATTTCTCCAGCGAGCCGCGGCGCCAGGGGCGGCGATCCTGACCAGCACCGTCGGTGAAGCCGGGGGTCCACAGCTTGGAGCCTTTCTGCTTCAGACCGAATCGCGTGCGGATCGGGTTGGGGGCCACACGTTGCTGCATCCCGCTGAAGCGGCCATTGCGCTGGGTACCCCAGCTGCAGTGTTTGCCGTCGCCGGGGTAGCCACCGTCATCGCTGTAGATGCGTACCTGCTTGCCTTGACGCCAGATTTGCAGCATCTCGTGGCGCCCGCCCGGGGCCCGCCGGATCCACACGCTCGCACCGCTGGACACCGCAGACACGGATGCGCTCGGCGTCGACGTGACCACCTGGCCGGGCGGGGCCTGCGCGACCTGTCCCGAAAGAGTCAGAACCACCGACAGCAGTGCACCCACAACCCCGACATACATTTGGCATCCCCCGTTCCTCAAGCGCGTGCCCTGAGCATACCGCCTGCGACACGACCGCGAATGCGCTTACCGCGGTGCTCTCAGGCTTCGCAGGTGCCCTCACTTGAGCCTGTTCGCCAGCGCCTTTGCCTTGGGAATACTGGGAACGAAGCCGCGGTCGAGGCTGCCATCGCGAGTGTTGAACACTCGGTATGACGCCACAGTCACCCTGCGACCCTTCACAAAAGCGATGCTTGTCAGGTAGGCAGCCTCGATACCGCCGGCTGCCGCACTCCACCATCCGTAGGAGTCGCGGCCGACCCGAGCGCCCCTCAACGATCGCTGGTAGACGTACCCGCCATCACAAGCAGAGCATTCGGCCATTGGGCCCTGGCACTGGGAAACCCACTTCCGCAGGCCATGCAGACCCTGACGGGCAGCACTGGATGTCGGATAAGAGAGGACATCGATGTCGGCGCCGCGCGGGTAGCCTCCCATCGGGGAGCCGAAGAATGACACTGCCCTGCCCCTGCGCGTGCCAGTGAAAAGCCCGGCCGCACACTCAATTGGGGTGTAGTCGGCCCGCCTGACCAAACGGCTTCGGCCGGTTCCCTGTTGTGACCAGGTCCCGCCAAGGGCCTGTTCCAGATCACGGGGATCCACCGGCGACGCCTGCGCACTCACTGGGACACTCATAGCGATCACGGCGACTGCGAGCGTAGAGACTGATCCAAGACCGCCAGCCATTCTCGATTACCCCTCGCAACGATGCAACAAAGGGCTCAGCCTACCAACGCTCTCCTCCAGGACATCGAACGTCAAACAAAGCACGCACCGCTCAACTCCAGCTACCCGATACGGCACGCAAGCTGACGGCGCCGACCACATCGTCGAACTGGTTTGCGTCAGAGTTCGTGTCCGGCTTGGGCCTGTGTGAAACCCACCACTTTGCCGGTGTGCCTGACCATGTGAGGAGTGGTTCGTGTGTCGAATCAGCAGGTGGGTTCAACGGGCAGGAAGAAGCGCCGACTTTCGGCTGCGGAGAAGTACGAGACTTTCCTGGCGGTGGTGTCGGGACAGGAAACCCAGCGGCAGGTCATTACTCGAGTATCCAGGTGCGTTTCCGCCCTTCATGCCAGGACCACGGTGATCATCGCAACCGTTCCCGCGACCCCTACGGCGGCACCCGTCGCCACCCGCACCTGACGACTGCGCGTCCAGGGTGCAAACCAGAAAGGTGCCGCCAGCGCCAAGCCCCCGATCAGCCACGAGGCGATCGACACAGCACGCAGATCCGTGGACTCACCGAACCCTGAACTCCCACAACCGGAGATACCGCACCAGCCCACGACTGCCATGAGCGTGAGAAGGCACCAGACGACCACTGCGGGAATCAGCGTCACAAGCAGAAGCCAGCGACCTCGTCCGGTGTCACTCATAACGCCCCTTTTGATCACCGGAGACGGCGGCAACTCGTCCGCCATGCCGACTGAACTCCCGCGAAGTTACGTGCTCGAACGCTAACGCAATAACTGGCCTTGGCAGTGGCTCCGGGAATCGACCACGAAGCAGTGTCCCCGAGAAGTCTCACCGAGTGCCACCTGCCCAGCTTCGACGTATCCGCGGGGGTCGCGCGCCACCGCAGGCGGACGGTCTGGATCCCACCGGTGTCCCTCGCCCGGATCCTGACGACCGGATGAGCGGCCCGGGCAGCGATCCTCGGCTTCGCAACTGCGGGTTTGGTCTTATCCTTGACGGTCAAGGCAACCGGCATTGACGTCGACGCCTCAAGTCCGGAATCTCCGGTGTACCGCGCCGTGATCCGCTGCTTGCCGCCATAGATACCTTTGGCCACCAACGTCGCGACACCCGCTCGCAGCGGCGACTTCCCCAGCGTATGACCGCTGTCGCTGAAGACCACCGCACCTGTCGCGGAGGCAGGTGAGACGGTCGCCCGAAGAGTCACCCTCGACGCGGGAGTGACCGTCTTCTTGCCCGTCGCCCGGATCCGGGCTAGCGTCACGCTGGAAGTCGACTTCCCATCTGGAGTTGTCGGGGAAAGAGTCGGTGTCGGTGCGATCGCGTTGCCGTCGTCGTCGACATTCACCAGTGACACGGGGCCCTCGCTTGGCTGCCGCACGATGACGTTCACCTGCTTGACCGCGGAGTTTCCACTGGAGTCAGTTACCACCAGGGACGGGATGTAGGAACCGGGACCGTAGTGGTGAGCCACGACCAGCCCTGCTGCGCTTTGACCGTCTCCGAAGTCCCACCCATAGGTCAGCGCCTCACCCTCCGGGTCAGTGGAGCCCGAGGCGTCCAGACGCACATTGCCCGCAGCGTCCACCGTGGCGTGGGAAACCGGGGACGGTGACGCGTTCCGGAGTGGAGTCGAGGCTGCCCCGAGATGGACGTCCTGCGTTCCTGTCGGCACCAGGTTGCCTTTGACCTCCACCGTCCACTGCCCCCGCTCTGCGCCGGGAATGTAGATCCTCTCGTACGTATCCCCAACTTGAATGTCCGCATCGCCGGGGCTGGCGGCATCGACTGACACCCCGCTCGGGGAGATCAAACGCAGGCCGATTGTGCCGTCTTGCCACTGCGTGTTGACGGAAAGGTCCGTCCCTTCGACCGAGACGTGCCGGACAACCGAACCGCCCTGTAGCACCTGGACCGTCTCGCTAACCAGTCCTCCATCCGCGGCCGCTGAAACGGGTGCGTCACCAAGCACGGAACGGTTTGGGTACCGGGAGTCAAACGCTTCTTTGACCTTCTGGGCGAAGAGTTCGTGCCCCAGTTTGTTGGGATGGTAGGAGCCTCTGCCTGGTTTGTGGTCGTCGTCACCGTCGGAGAAGATCAGGCCGTTCATAGCCTCATCACCCGAGCACAACCCGTGGCGGTCTCCAAACGCCGTACTCACGTCTGCCACCGCGAAACCGTAGGAGCGCGCGAGATTTGCGATCTGCTCATCCGCGCGCCGGATGCCATCGTTGATCCATGTCTGGTCGGAGCCGCGCACGCCCGCACAGTTGCCGCGGCTCTCCACCCAGTTCGGGGGCCGGAAGAACTGCGGGTAGGTGATCACAACGACCTTGGCCCGCCTCGCCCGAGAACGGATGCCCGCGTAGACCTCACTCAGCTTGGTGTGCAGGTCGCCGTTCGTCAGGGACTGCAGTCGTGACTCGACCTCGGAACCCTTCCACCGTTGGCAACTGGCGTAGTTCCACACTGGGTCCAGCAACACCTGAGTGCCGATCCCTTGCTCCACACACGCGGTTATGGTCTTCGCGAACTCTAGATCGTTGCCTGCGATGCCGACGGTGACGAGCGCGGTGTCGTCGCCCAGCGCGTTGAACTGCGGCGGCTCGTTACCCTTCTCGGAGTCGAAGGCCTGCGTCATCTGTGCCATCCTGGCCCCCGAACAGGCCACGAACTTGGTGTTCACTGCGATACCGAGTTGGTACGGCCCTCCTACCTGAGTGATGAGCCGGGCGTATGCCTTGGACGATCGATGACACCGGTTCGAGGCGATGTCCGTCCCGGCCTCGTAATCGTAGGCGCCCTCGCCGGACTGGAAGGAGTCGCCAAGCGCCACATAGTTGGTCGGACTCACCCCGGAGCGCATGGGCCAGACCCAGCGACCCGGCGTGCCGACATTGGACCGGTTCACCACCGACTGGGGGCCGCCGTCGATGAACGAGCCCGGGGTCAACGAGCCGGGCATCTCGAAGTACTCACTGGACCCGTTGGAGAACCCAATCGCTGCGCTGGTGCCTCCGAAACCGTTGTACCCGCCGCTGGCGTCGCCGGTCTCCCAGGCCACGCGCCTGTAGTTGAACATGATGTCGAAGCTTCCGGGACTGACATCGTTGCGATCGACCAGGACCAACTGGAATGCATTGGTCTTGTCGGCCTTTTCCTGGAAGTAGCCGACGTCGATGTAGTTGACACACAGGGCGCTGCGTCCTTGATAGGTCGTGGTGCCCCAACTGTAGGTGACCGGCCTAGAGCCTTCTGCGCGCGTGTCAACGTCGGCGAAGAACGGGGCGATGATCTGTCGCGATGTTCCGGCAAGACCGAACGGGGTGTACGTGCTCATCTCACCATCGAACGTGACGTTCCCGTTGTTATTGACCCACGCCGTGTCGAAGGACTCCCCTCCGAATGTGATGTCGAAGGGAAGTCCCAGCTGAGACGAGGATCCGTCATCGTTGCGGGGCAACTCTGTGTCGTCGCACCCAGCCAGAATCGGGTCGTTCGAGGCCCGTGCCGGGCTTCCAACACCCGCGCCCACTGTCACGGCCAACACGGTGCCCACCGCAGCCAAACTCACAATGAAATTCACCGATCCCCCTCATCCCCGACTTGGGCGCCAGAGTAGCGCTACGCGACGATCGATTCAACCCAGGCCCATGACCCAGCGGGGCGGGCAGCCTGAGTATCCCAATGCCGTTCAGTCTGGAGCACGCCCGATCGACCCGGGGTCACTGGTGGTGGCAGCCGCGTGTGCGCTGGACGTCGCGTTCGGATCAATGATCCGAACGCGTCCCAAATCGGAACCCACTCGCGACGCCTCCGCCCGAGCCCCCAGCGCCTTGGCCTGCACCCGCGTCGGGTCGGCCACTGGTCCGACGGCGCGACGGCTACCACCTCCGCGCCCGGCGTCCGGGCCGCCCCCACATACCCGCCGATCAGCGATCGGCGGAGAATCCGCAACTATGGCGACGTCCAAGTTCATAGAAGGCCACTCGCATCTGCCTCAGTGCAGCAGCGTCGCGGGTCTTCACCGCGCCGCCCGGTGCGTGCCGCAGCAGAGGCGCTGGCCTTCGCGCTACCACGAACGCCGCGCCCCGGCGCCCGCACAAGCCATCGGATACGCCTACGGAGGAATGGCACCGCCCCCGCTCCATAAACGCGCACCTCGAGGCTGGCGCCGTACTCCCGAATCCGAGCCAGCAGAATCCCCAGGCGCCGCCCCTCCCTCACCCCGAGGCAGTCCGCCGTCAGCAGCCGAAACCTGGCCGCCAACGCGCGGTCGATCTTGAGCGTGCGCGGAGGCAGTCCCTCAAGCCGTACGTGTGAGGAGTACGGTCGCCGTAGCCGTCGATCCAATCCGGATACCAACGGCGGCCAGCTGGAACTACCCAGCGCACACGTCTGATCCCTGGCCGCCCGAGTGCTAGCCTTTGAACCGAAATTGGATGAACGGGGGCCAGTTGATCACGACGAGCAACGGCGCATGGGGTGACCGGAGACACCTCAAATGAGGTGCTCCGAATGCGGCGCGACGGCACATGCCGATGAGCGATTCTGCTCGCACTGCGGAAGTGAAAACTCAGCGCCGAGTACCAAGCGTGACGCCGGTCCGAAGACGGACCCTCAATCACAATCAACACCGGTTCCGGCAACACCAGGCACGGTTGTTCCCGAGCCGGAGCAGAAACGACGCCAACGAGCCCGACGACTGGCCATTCTGCTCACCGGTTTAGTAGTTCTGACGATCGCGAGCCTCTATGGCTTGGGATACCGGCTCATTACGGGATCCCAAGCCTCGCAATTCGCCGCCTCCTGGTTCCGTGACAAGAACGAGGGGCAGACGAGTGTGTACTGTCCGACGCGCTTGCTGAACAACACCAGCCAACTCAACTGCCAGGTGACCAACACTAGGTCACAAAAGGACTTGGGCGTCCTCACCCTTGGTCTGGAGGACGATGGCTCACTGTCTGTCAGCCATTGGAACCGCACAGAGGTGCAGGCGCCTGCGAAGACCACCCCTAGCCCGGCGCCCAAGACACCGTCGCAGATCAACCAGGCTGCCCGTGAGGGGATTCTCGAACTCACCGACAGGTATCCCAACCACGTCAGGACAGCAATCCAGCCCACCACCGATTTGGTGCATGACCCATGGCTGCTGGGAGCACACAAGAAGGCCGTCGCGTACGCACATTGGGACGCGACACGGGAGGCTTGGAGCGCGTTCGACCAGGTCCTGAGCGTACGGGGCCTGAGATTCGAGCGATTCCGGAGTCACGACGTCAACGGTGACGGGAGAGTCGACTTCCTCGTTGAAGGTACGGCCAAGAGCGACGGCATGCGGTTTGGCGGCCTACTGATGAACCAAGGCGGATCAGTGAAGGTTGCGGAGTTCAAGGTCGGCTCCGAGCGGTACGGAGCCGTCTTCAACCTTAAGTGGCGTAACGGCAGGCTCATCAGTGACTACGCGGCCTTGGGTCAGGTGCGGGTGCCCGGGAACTGGGAACGGTCCTACTGGAAGCCCAAGAACCAAGAATCCCTGACCTGGACCGAGCACAGACTCTGACCTACCCCTCGGCCCCAGACATCCTCTGCTCGAGTTCGTGCGGGATAGTTAGATGCGGTGTCTCCCCCAGGACGTAATGGCTGAGCATCACCCATGACCACGCCGGGCTGGAGCAGAACAGCCTGATCATCGGCCAGTCTGCGAAATGAGCGACGACCCCAGCGTCGGTGGGCGTGAACTCAAGCGGTCTAAGCAACGCGTGAGGTTTCAGGCTACATGTTCGAGCAGTTCGTTGAGGTCGTGTGCGGGGGTGCGCATGTCCAGGGTGGGTCGGGGTCGGGCGTTGAGTTTCGCGGCGATCTGGTCGAGGTCTTCGGCGCTGAAGACGGACAGGTCGCTGCCTTTGGGCAGCCAGAACCGCAGCAGGCGGTTG
>JAKOZM010000299.1 GCA_029779995.1 Actinomycetes bacterium | reverse complement strand
TCGGTCGCGACGGCGCCGAACGGGACGTCGAGGTCTTCGATCAATTCGGTGTGCAGGATCGCATTGATCGTCGCCTGCTCCACGGTGTTGTTCACCAGCCCCGGCGATCGCATCTGGGACAGCCCGCGCGTCCACCAGCGCTCTCCGGCCAGATAGGACACGTTCATCTGGCCCCAGACATAGGCCAGCCGAGCCACCCCCGCCTTGAGATCCTCCGACATGATCGATCCGGTCAGGGCACCCGCGGAGGTCCCGAGGATCGAGTCCGGCACGATGTCGGTCAATGCCAGCGCCTGCAGCGCACCCCACTGCACAGCGCCATGGGATCCACCGCCCGCCATGACGTAGTGGATCGGTTTGGGCAAGATCGCGGACAGTGGGACAGGAAACCCGACGCTGCGCTCGCGCTCGCTACGGGGTCCGGGGACGTCCACGGACCCAGCCTAGGACGAGCCCGAACCCCGTTCGGCGGCGGCCGCTGCCAGGTCAGCCAGCCCCTGTTCGATGCCCTGGGCCACCCGCTGCACATCGGGCACCTGATCGTAGTCGGCGGTGATGCCGCAGCACAGCTCACCGTTGTAGCTCATGATCGCGATCGTCACGAGCTGGTTCATGCCCAGTGGCACGTAAGGCAGCATCTTGCGCATGGGATGACTGAGTATGTAGAGCTGGCTCTGCGGGCCGGGCACGTTGGTCGTGATGGTCGATACCGCAGGTTGCGGAGTCACCGCGGCAAGCTTCCCGGCAGCGGCGTACAACGCAGGCGGGATGAACACGGCGTTCTCGAGCAGGGAATCCAGCCCCTCCACCGTGCCGCTGCTCTTGGCGGCCACCATCTGCTCGTGCACGCTGGCGAACCGCTCGCCGACGTCGGCAAGGCCCACCGGCAGGTCGCAGAACATGACGGCGACCTGGTTGCCGCCGGACTGCGCGTCGGATGGTCGCGTCGAGACCGGCACCATGGTGCGCACGAAGGCACCTTCGGGCAGGTCGTCCACCCGGCCGAGCAGGAACTCGCGGAAACCGCTGGCGATCGCCGTGAGGATCACGTCATTGACGGTCCCACCCAACGCGGACTTGATCGTCCGGACCTCATCGAGGCTGCCGTTGGCCCACACCCACCTGCGGTGCGGACCGGGCTGGCCCATCAGATTGTCCTCGGTGTGCGCCAGGGTCTCGCCGATCCGCAAGGTACCGGCCAGCGCCGAGGCGACCTTCTGCACGGCATCGCGGGGGGATTCGAGGTCCTTCACCAAATGCCCGAGCCGGTCCATGGGATTGCGGACCGCATCCACCACCGCAGCACCCACCACCGACACGGTGGAGGGCGGGGGCGTGGGTCGCCATTGCGACGGCGTGCGGTCGACCGGCTGGGGAGACTCGTCGAGCAGTGCCGCCATGATGTCGGCGCCGGACAGGCCGTCGACCATGGCGTGATGGACCTTGTTGAGGATCGCGAACCGGTCCTGCGCCAGGCCCTCGATCAGCCACATCTCCCAGAGCGGGCGCTGCATGTCCAGGCGTTGGCTGAGCAGGCGGCCGGCGAGGATCCGCAGTTGCTCGTCGCCTCCGGGATGTGGCACAGCCGTGTGCCGGACGTGGTACTCGAGGCTGAAGTGAGTATCGTCCTGCCAGGTGGGCCGGCCCAGATTGAGAGGCACCTCGCGCAGCACCTGGCGGTAGCGGGGTAGCTGGTCCAGACGCCCACTCATGTGGGCCGTGAGGTCCTCGTACTCCGGCGGCGGACCGTCGAAGATCATCAGCGATCCGATGTGCATGGGCAAGTTGTCGCGTTCCAGCACGACAAAGGTGTCGTCAAGCACAGTCAAGCGGTCCACGACCTCAGCCTAGGACGTGCGCGGCGCCTTGGGGGGCCGTCCCTGCCAGCCGACCCGCTCAGCCCAGTCTCGGAACCTCGGTGCGCAGCACCACGGCCGAATCCGGGAACAGGCTGACGCGGCCCGTCCCGACCGCGACCTCACCGGTCTCAATCAGCGAGGTGCCCGCGAAGCGCACCGTCACCGGTTCGCTGCTCATGTTGGCCAGCACGATCAGGTCGGCCCGGCGGTACCCCAGTACGCCCGGGGGCAACGTTTCGAGCATCGCCAGCGGGCCACTTTGCAGGCTCACCGAGTCGCGGCGCAGTCGCAGCAGCGCCCGGTACAGCTGCAGCAGCGAGTCACTGTGAACGAGCTGATGGGCCACGTTCACCTGCGGGTAGTCGGGATTGACCGGCAGCCAGGGGGTCACCCCATCGGGGCAGAAGCCGGCGTTGGCGCTGGAGTCCCATTGCATCGGGGTGCGCACCTCGTCACGATTCAAGCGCTCACTCATGCGGTCGACGACGAACTGCGGGAGGTGCTTGTATACGGTGGCCGCGATCGGATCGAGGGCATCCTTGAAGGGCAGCCGGGTGTTGGGGGTCCCGATCTCTTGGCCCTGGTAGATGGTCGGCACACCACGCAGTGTCAGCAGGATGACAGCCAGCACCCCGGCTTTGGCCACATCGCCGTCAACCCGGTCGAGCAGACGCGAGCGATCGTGGTTCTCCAGCACGTAGGTCGGCACTGTCGGGGCGGGAAAGGTGTTCTCGAAATCCTCGATCGTGGTCCGGAACCAGTCGGCGTCGTACTGGAAGGTGAGGAACTCGAAAAGGAACACGAGGTTGAGGCCGTCGTCATCACCGAGGTAGGCCTTGAGCACGTCCGGCGGGCCGAACACTTCCCCGAGCAGCGCCCGGTCCCCCGGGTACTCCTGGCAGACGGCGCGCAGTTCCTGGGCGAGTTCGATGTTCGCCGGGGTGTTCTCGGTGTGGACGCGATCGGTCAGCCGGGGAAAGCCGTTGTAGAGCCGAGGGCGCAGCGGATTGTTGGCCAGATCCGGGTCTTTCATGATCTGCCCGAAGATGTCGAGGCGGAAACCGTCGACGCCCTTGTCCAACCAGAACCGGACGGCGTCGAACATGGCCGCCTTGACATCTGGGTTGCGCCAGTTCAGGTCCGGTTGGAACGGCAGGAAGGTGGCCAAGTACCACTGCCGGCGCGTCGGGCAGTACTGCCAGGCGGAGGTGAACTCCATCGCCGACTTCCAGTTGTTCGGCGGGCGTTTGCCGTCCTTGCCACGGCCATCGGCCCAGATGTACCAGTCCGCCTTCGGGTTGCTCCGGCTCGAGCGGGAGCGGATGAACCACGGGTGCTGGTCGGAGGTGTGGTTGAGCACGAGGTCGAACATGACCTTCATCCCGCGGCTGTGCACCTCATCGATGAGCCGTTGGGCGTCGGCCAGCGTGCCGTACTCCTGGGCCACCGCCTCGTAGTCGGTGACGTCATAGCCGAAGTCCTGCTGGGGGCTGGCGAAGAACGGGCTCACCCAGACCGTGCCCACGCCGAGGTCCTGCAGGTAGTCCAACCGGGAGATGATGCCGGGGATGTCGCCGATCCCATCGGCGTTGGAGTCCTGGAACGAGCGCGGGTACACCTGATAGATGCTGGTCGTCTGCCACCACGGGGTCACGAGACCAGTGTGGCAGGCGGATCAGGAGGAGTTCACGAGTTGGGCCACCAAGAAGTAGCCCCCGAAGGACAGCACCATCGAGAAGATCACCCAGAACGGCATCAGCAGGACTGCGGCGATCCGTACGCTGGCCACCGGCTTGGTCAGCGCCCAGATCAACAGCCCGGTCAGGCCCACGCCGACAATCCCGGCGTACACGAAGACGGTGGTGATGCCGACCGTCTCACAGCCCTCCCAACCGGAGTCGCAGCCGAAGGTGACCATCAGTAGCACGAACCACCAGCCGGCCACGGCTGCCAAAGCGCACAACATCCACCAGATGGCCACCGCCCAGGCCGGGATGCCGGCGGATTCCTCAGGGTCGCTGGGCGGTGGCGAGGCATAGGTCATGCACACCAGTCTGGTGATTCCGGCGGCGCAAAGGCCGGACTTATCCGACGTGTGCGCTTGGGGCGTCCTGCTCGTCCACAGCGTCGGGCCCGATCCGGATCATGAAGAACACCACGATCGCAGCGGTTGCCAGCAGGCCGGCGCCCACATAGAACCCGTGGGTGAAGCCGTAGGTGAGCGCCGACGGCATCGACTCGGGGCCGTTCGTCGCGAGGTAGGCCGACGTGGCCGTCACAGCGACGGTGTTCATCAGGGCTGTACCCAGCGAACCACCCACCTGCTGGCTGGTGTTGATCATCGCTGAGCCGACACCGGCGTCGTGGGGGTCGATCGCGTGGAGTGCGACGGTGGCGGTCGGGATGAACACGAAGGCCATGCCCACACTCATGACCACCATGGCCGGCAGGATGTGCGTGAAGTAGTTGGTCTGCGGCTCCAACTGGGCCAGCCAGACCATGCTGGCCGACCCTGCCAGCAAACCGGGGATCATCAGCGGCCGGGGGCCGAACTGCGGGAGCAGACGGGCGGCCACACCGGCTGCCAGGATGATGCCGAGGCTGAACGGCAGGAACGCGAACCCTGCCTTGACCGGGGAGTAGCCAAGGATCGTCTGCAAGTAGATCCCGAGGAACAGGAACATCGCGAACATCCCGGCACCGACCATCAGCGCGGAGATGTAGGCACCGGCGCGGTTGGAGTTCTTGATGACCCGCATCGGCAGCAAGGGGTGCGTGGACCGGCTCTCGATGATGAAGAAGGCCGTGAGCAGGATGGCGGCCGCCGCGAACCAGGCCAGCGTGCTGGGGTCGGTCCAATGCGCACTGTCGTCGTATCCCGCCGGGGCCGCCTTGGTGAAACCGTAGACCAGCGCCAACAGACCAGCTGTGACGGTGATGGCGCCGGGGATGTCGTAGGAGGTGTTGCCGTGGGCCTTCGACTCACGTACGAAGCGCACCGCCAGCAGGGCAGCGATGATCGCGATCGGGGTGTTGACCGCCAGGCACCAGCGCCAGGACAGGAACTCCGTGAGCACCCCTCCCAGCAGCAGGCCGATGGCCGCGCCACCGCCGGAGATGGCCCCGAAGACGCCGAATGCCTTGGCGCGTTCCTTGGGATCGTGGAAGGTCACGGTGATCAGGGCCAGGGCGGCCGGGGCAAGTAGCGCTGCGAATACACCCTGCAGGGCGCGGGCGCCGAAGAGCAGACCCGATGTCGTGGCCAGCCCACCGAGCAGGCTGGCGGCGGCGAAACCGAGTAGCCCGACGATGAACACCCGCTTGCGACCCACGTAGTCGGCGATCCGCCCGCCCAGCAGCAGGAACCCGCCGAAAGCCAAGGTGTAAGCGGTGACCACCCACTGCACATCCTGCGGTGAGATCCCCAGATCCTGCTGGGCGCTGGGGATGGCCAGGTTCACGATCGAGGCGTCGAGCACGATCATCAGCTGGGCGATGGCGATCACGAAGAGCGCGCGGAAGCGGTTCGAGTCGGTGATGGGCGGGGCGGGCTTCGTAGCCGCTACGTCGGACACGCGGGTTCTCCTTCGGTGCAAACTCCCGCTACAACCGCTGTTGGTCCGGTCTACTTCCCGCTGACCTGGTGAGGTGGGTCACACGGGCTGGTCACACCCCGGTGCGGCCGTCGAGCTGCTCGCGGATCAGGTCGGCGTGACCGTTGTGGCGGGCGTATTCGGCGATCATGTGCAGGTAGACCCACCGCACGCTGATGTCGTCGCGGCTGTGGTCGAGCGGCAGGCCCTTGGCGGCATCGCGGGCGGCGGCCACCTCGGTCTGATACGTCGCGAGATCGTCGGCCCAGGTGCCGGGCCGCACGCCGTCGAAGTCGCCGTCGGGGTTCTCTTTGCTGATGTACAGCGGCGGGAGGCGCATCTCGCGCATGAAGCTGCGGAACCACCACCGTTCGACCCGGGCCATGTGCCGGATCAGGCCCTGCAGCGAGAGGTTGGAGGCGAACGGCGCTGTGGCCACCTGCTCCGGGGAGAGGTCGCCGCACTTTTGCACCAGGGTGGCGCGGTGGAAGTCGAGGAACTGCTCGAGCTGGTGTCGTTCGGAGGCCATGGGGTCGGGTGCCGTGCGCATGGTCCCATTGCATCAGATGAGCCGGTGGCCCGTGGGCGAGTCATCCCGGACCGGGCAGACGCATCCTCGGACCCCGCCGGGGCGGACCGGCACCGGCGAGTTCGATCATGCGCACGACCCGGTGGCGGTGCCCCGCGTAGGGCACCAACTCCTGCGCCATGTCGTCGTCGCTACCGTCGTCGCGACCGGTCAGCGCCCAGGTCACATTGCGTGCCAGGTGGTAGTCGCCGAAACTCACCGCATCGGCATCCCCGTGTGCTCGGGTGGCGATCTCGGCCGCGGTCCAGACCCCTACCCCCGGGATGTCGGTGAGCTCGCAGCGATCCAGGGCGTGCGCCGAGCGTGCAACCTCGCGCACCGTCCGCACCCGCTGGCCGTCCACCCCGTATCGACGCCAGTCCCACGACGGCACCTTCAGTAACGCGGCGGGGTCGGGCGGCACCATGAGGTCATCGCGCGGGCCGGGTGCCCGCTGGCCATGCTCCCGCACCAGTCCACGCCAGGCTCCCCGGGCTTCGACGCCGGTGACCCGCTGCTCCAACACGGCAGCGACCGCGATCTGCCAGGTCAGCAGCGTCTTGGGAACCCGCCAGATCGCGCCGTACTTGCGCCACTGGGAGGCGATGAGCGGATGCTCGGGCGTGAAACCGGTCGGGTCGTCATCGGCACCGAGCCATTGCGGCAGATGCGCGGCCGCCCACTGTGCACCGGGACCCCAGAACGATCCGATCACACCCGGGTCGAGCCGGGCGGTGAAGGGCTCGGGGGCCAGGCCGGTGAGCCACACCACCTCGCCCTCCCGCCGGTAGCAGGGGTCGCCGGTGCCGCGGCTCAAGGGGCCGAGGATGGTGGGCACTGCCCACGGTCCCGAGTAGTCGGCGGTGATCACAGTCCACACAGCCGGGCGTAGAGACGGTACAACTGAGCACGCAGTCGCTGGTCAACACCGGCCACATAGTCCTGGGTGCGCCCGTCAGGCAGCGTCACGGGGATGGGGAAGTAGGTGCCCTGCTTGTCCTCAGCCAGGGCGTGCGCGTCACAGCGATTGGGGGTGAGCCGGACGCTGTCGGTCGTCTGGGCCCGCGGGATGAACAAGGTGGTGCTGCGCATGGGCCCGACAGTCAGGTCGGTCGTGAAACCCAGCACGTCCCCGGTCAGTCCCGTGATCCGGAACTCGCCCGTGCGCTCGACGTCCTGCCGGAAACACGCGTTGTCCCGGTAGGTGGCCAGCTGGCCGAGCGTGTCCGTGGCCGGCAGCGTGAGGCGGCGGTCGTCGATGGTGAGGATCACCTCGTCGGTGGCCGCGCCGCTGCACAGGGGCGGCGGCAGGGCGACCTTGAGATCCACCGCCGTTCCTGGCGGGATGTCGACGGGCTCGTCCCACACGGGGTAGGCGGACAGTTGCGTGGAGGCCAGTTGCGCCTGCTGCACGGTGAGCGCCTTGGTGCCGTTGTTCTGCACCTGCATCTCGATCTTGTTCACGGGGGTGTCGCTGCGGGTCTGGTACAGACTCACGGCCACGTCCGGTGGGCGTGCGCAGCCGGCGAGCAGCAGGACGAGCAGGGCAACCTTGCGCACGCCCGCACTGTACGGCTTACGGTGGGGGCATGAGCAAGGGTCCTTCAGCCACACTGTCCGTTACGTTCGATGAGGCTGTCGCCTCGGTGCGCTCCGCGCTTGCCGACGAGGGGTTCGGTGTGCTCACCGAAATCGATTTCCAGGCCACGATGAAGAACAAACTCGGGCAGGAGTACCCGCCGACCCTCATCCTGGGCGCGTGCAACCCGGGCTTCGCTCACCAGGCGATGACAATCGCGCCCGAGGTGGCCACGTTGTTGCCGTGCAACGTGGTGGTCCGGGAGGTTGCCGGTGGCGTGACGGTGGAGACGGTTGACCCGGCCATGCTGGTCGAGGTCACGCAGTCGCCCGCGCTCGAACCGCTGGCGGACGAGTTGCGGGCGAAGCTGGACCGGGTGTTCGCAGCGCTCAGTTGAGTTCGGGGAGGACCCCGTCGAACGCCCAGCGGTAGGCCTGCGGGAATCGCCCTGACCATGCGCGCTCGTCGTGGCCGCCCCGACACAACCTGGTCAGGATCTCGGCGCGGCCCTCGAGCAGCAGCCGCAGTTCAGCCAGGTGATCGATCAGATCGGCCGGTCCACAAAACTCCAACCGCTCGCGGTCGCCCATGTCCAGGTAGATGCGCTGATCTGGCCTGACGCCCTTGGCGACCAGGTCCCGTACCTCGAACCCGCGCATCGGGAAGTCCATCATGACCGGCGAGAAAGCCAGGCATTTGCTCACCAGCTCCGGGTACTGCGAGGCCACATAGAGCGACATGTACCCACCCATCGAGGAGCCGGCGACAGCCACATTGTCTCGATCGGTGGCGACCCGGTAGGTCCGCTCGATGTACCCCTTGACCTCCCCCATGAGAAACGCAGCCGTCTGTTCTCCGTAGCCCTGGACGCTGCGAAGTCGGCGGGTGTCGGGAGCCTTGCGATAGTCCCACTGCCCCACGCTGTACATCGCGAACCGCTCGTAGCGGGTCTGCGGCGCGTCAATCGCCGCCACGATGGCCGGCTCGTGACCCTGCGCGTAGAGGTCCTCCATCGCCTCGTCGATCCGCCACTCCTTGTGGTAGGTCGCCGTGGTGCGGTCGAACAGGTTGTGGGCGTCGAACATGTAGATCACCCGGTAGGCCCGATCCGACCACTCATAGTCGGCCGGCAGATAGGTCCGCAGGGTCAGCCGCCGATCCCGAAACAGCATGGCCGTGACGTCCACCCTGCCGGCGATGGATGACCGAGTCACGCGAGCCATGACGCCAACCTAGGCGCGGCGCCGTGGCCCAATGATGGTCGCCCCCGCAGTGAGCAGGTCTGAGGCGCCTGCGTCGGGAAAGATGGCCGCGTGGACATCAAGCACACCATCATCGTGTTCGACGCAGCGGACATCGAAGCCGAGAGCGCGTTTTGGGCAGCCCTGACCGGCGGGCGGGTGGAGAAGACCGAGGACTGGCACAGCATCCGGGTCGCCGATCAGCCATTCATGGCTGTGCAACTCGCTCCCGACCACCAGCCGCCGCAGTGGCCGGACGGCTCGCCCCAGCAGCTGCACGTCGACCTGCGGATCGACGACATCGCAGCGGGCGAAGCAGAAGTCCTCGCACTGGGTGCCCGTCCCTTGCGGGCTGTCGACCACGAGGGGTTCCGGGTCTATGCCGACCCGGCCGGGCATCCGTTCTGCCTTTGCTGGTGACGGCCTACAGCAAGACCGCCAACAGGATCAGGCCCACGACCAGCCACCACCACCTGCGCAGTCGCGGGGGAGGGTCGTGGCCGTCGTCGGTGGCTAGGAGTGGCCCCAGCGCCCTCTGGTAGGCCGCTAGCCCGCTACTCAGGCACTCGCCGGCCAGCGGACCATCACCGGCATCCATCGCGGCCAGACCCGCACGGAAGTCACCACCGGCCCGCGCGCACATCGCCGACAGCCCCCCGCGGTCGAAGTCGGAATAAGTCACCTCACTGACGGCCACTTCGAGGCGCACGATCAGTGGGCGCACCGCAGAGGCATCCACATTTGTGTTGACGTAGGGCAGCAACTCCCGCATGGCGGCGTTACCCGCCAACAGGAGGTCCGCATTGGTCGCCAGCCACTGTTCACGGTGTGTGTTGTCTATCTGCATGAAGCAGTCGTAACAGCACCCTGCGACAAACTCAGCCGACCGCTTTGGTGTGGTAGCGCTTCACCTTCGTGTAGCTGGTGAAACCGGGTGTGGCCGGCGCGTGCACCCGAACCATCACCCGGGTCGGGACCTCACCGGACAGCCGGACGTACAAACGGCCATCGCGTTTGATGACGCGCGTCGTAACCCTCGACTCACCCATGACACGCGGCCGCAGCCCGGTGCCGCGCACCGAGACCTTCGCCAGCTGTCCGGCGTTTGTCCGCACCGGAAGTTGCAGGAGCATCGTGCGCCCCGACGGCCACAACGCCTTCGGTAGGTGCAGCGGCGCCAGCGGCTTCTGCTTGGTGACCGGAGGAGTCGGGGTGGGCGTAGGCCCGGGGTCGGGCGTGGTGCTCACGAGCGTGGCACTGGAGCTGGAGCCAAGGCAGCCGGGACCCGCCGGCGTGAAGGTCACCGCAATGCGATTCGTGCCTGCCGGGATAGGCAGTTCGCCGGCAGCCATGCCGGCCGTCACCGGGGTGACAACGCGATGGGCCG
>JAKOZM010000280.1 GCA_029779995.1 Actinomycetes bacterium | reverse complement strand
AGGCCCCGTTTGGCCCGCGCCGCCCGAAAATCCTCATCCGGGGCCTCCGGGCGGTCCTGCGCAACCAGCACCGCCAGCACCTGGGCCAACACCGCCGGTTCAATCACCGCCGCCGCCGCGACCAGATCCGCCTCCAACACCGCGAACCGCGGCAGACTGCCCGCCGCCCGGCACAACAGCTGCACATGCCGGCCCGTGATCTCACCTTTCCGGTAGGCGTCCGCGACGTGCGGCATGTCCCGCAGGTCCCGGGCCCGCCCGACGATCGCCGAGCCGACCGCCCGGTTCTGCCCGGTCAACGCGGCCACCATCGACCCCGTGGTCCCCGCGGCGAACAACCGGGAGTCCTGCGCGGTGTCACACACCCCGGCCACGTGGGTCTGGTAGGCCTCCAACATCGTCTGCAGCCGGGCCGCGGCCTGCACCGCGCCCAGGCGCTGCTCGGCGGTCAACCCCGCCGGATCCGGCAACCCCAGCACCTGCCCGGACAACTGCTCGAACACCGCCGGGGTTTCCACCGGCAACTCATCAGCCAACCTCGCACGCCGCAACGCCGAGGCCGGCACCTCAAAGAACCCCATCGGCCGTCACCTCCACCCAGATCGATGCCGAAACCAGGGGACACCCCCTGCGACGTCGCTCCACGAGCTGATGGCCACCACCACGGTGACATCACAAACCTACGAGCAGGGTCTGACATTTCCGTGCCGAAGCCCGCACAGCCCTGGGGACAACCCCGATCGGGTCGGGGCCGTTCAAAATCGGCGGCCGCGTGATGCGTGCATGGGCCACCACCTCGATGCCACCTCGATGCCACGCGGCCAGCCGGGCACGACGCAACGCCACCGCCGGCACCCACCAAGACCACGGGCTCCCGCGACAGGGGCACGCACTACACCCTCAACCGCGAAGAGCCGCTAAACAGCCCTGAACTCCAGTGAGCTGACACGGGCCTGCACCTGCGGGGTGTGCCCGAGGAGATCTGCCAGCGCCTGAACCGCGCCCATGTCCGGGCGGTCGAGCACCAGTGCCACGCCGTCCACCGTGGCGGGGTCCGCCTCGAACCTGCCCGTGAGTCCGCTGTCAGCCAGCGCCTGCTGCAAGGCCGTCCGCACCTGTGGCTCATCGAGGGGGTGTAACCATGGCCCCCCGGCAGCCAACGCCCACAGCCCGGTTCCTGCCAGGGCGTAGCGCGTGGGGCCGGCGATGTCGATCAGGAGCGCACTGCACTCCTCCTGCAGCGCGGCCTGCGCGGCCTCCACCCCGGCCACCGGGATCGGTCGGGCGTCGGCGCGCCACGCGGCCACCGAGTCCACCCCGGTGAAACACATCAGCGCTTTGCGCCCGGTCTCATCGGCGATGGTCACGGTGGCCATATGGCTGTGTTTGTCCGCGCCACTGGCATCCTTCTCATCCAGATTGGCCACGACCGGGATCAGCAGCCGACCGTCGAGCAGGCGAGCCACGATCTCGCGTTGGGCCGCGTAGGTCTCAGGATCGCCGAGCAACTCCCGCAGCCGCGGATCCGCCCGGCCGTCGTCACCCTGGAAGCGGGTGACCAGCACGTCCGCACCCTCGAATGTGTTCACAAATACCTCACCACAGCGTTCATCACTGCCCCCGTCACATCGTCGCCCTCGGCGACGACGGCGTCCACCACTCCCGCGGCGACCATGTCGAAGGCGCCCACACCCTGCTGACGCGCAAGGTCAGGGGCTCGGTCAGGTGTGCGGTGCATGATCACAGAGGCACCCTCGGGTGGTAACGGCGACACCCAGCCGTTCTCCGTGCAGATCCTGGTCCCTGCCGGGATGAGTGCGAGGGCCGCACCGCCGCAGCCCTGCCCCATGATCACGGACACTGAGCGCGTCTGCAGCGAGGTGAGCATCATCAGGGTGCGGGCGATCTCTCCGGCCATCGCTGCTTCCTCGGCCTCCCGGGACAACTCCCCGCCCGGGGTATCCACCAGCGTCACCACAGGCAACCGCAAACGGTCGGCCAACCGCAGTCCGCGTTGGGCAACACGCAGACCGGAGGGCGTCACCTCTTCGCGGGTTGTTGCCACCACGAGCGCCCGCCGGCCCTGCCACCGGCCAAGGCACACCCGGATGCCGCCGCCGGCCTCCCCCGCCTGGGTCCCACGCAGCTCAGTGACGCTCGTGAGCTGATCCAGCACAGCCTGCGGACCGGGCCGGTCATCGGCGCGGGTGCACTGGATAGCGTCCCAGGCGTCCACCGGCATAGCCTCGCTGGCCGAAGTGGCCGGCGTCGGGGCGTCGACACCGTTGGTCACATCAAGGATGTGGGCCATCCAGTCGCGGAGCCCGGAAACCGGAACCACGTCGTCGATGATGCCTACGTCGGCCAGGTTCTCGGCGGTCTGCACTGCGGGCGGAAAGGGCTGGTTGTACAGGGCCTCATAGACCCGCGGACCCAGGAATCCCAGCAGTGCGCCGGGCTCGGCGGCGGTGATGTCGGCGTAGGAACCCCACGTGGCCATCACCCCACCGGTCGTCGGATTGCGCAGCCACCCGATCCGCACCTGACCCGTGGTCAGGTGCTCACCGGCGACCCGCGCGATATCCACCATCCGGAAGAACGCCGCGGTCCCCTCTTGCATGCGGGTGCCACCGGACGTCGGCAAGGTGATGACCGGAATTCGCTCGGCGGTGGCGTGCAAGTAGCCCATGACGACCCGATCGGCAGCTTCCTGACCGACGGAGCCGGCCAGAAACTCGAAATCTCCCCCGATCACAACAACCCGGTGGCCCGCGATGGTGGCGTGCAGGACCTGCACCGACTCATCCGATCCGGACCGCTGCCGGGCACGTTCCAGCGTGGCTGCATAGTCACCCTGCGCAGCGCGAGAGTCAACGTGAATGGTCTGGGCGCTGCCTTCGTCCAGCAGTGCCGTCAGGGTCGATGCGAGCGAGGTCATAGCCGGCAGGCGTGGATGTCCGTCACGAGGATGGCACGGGCACCGAGTTCGAACAGGTCGTCCATCACCTGGTGAACGGCCGATCGCTGGACCATGGCCCGGACCGCGAACCAGCCCGGCTTGCTCAGCGGCGCGACCGTCGGGGATTCCAGCCCAGGCGTCACCTGGGTGGCCGCACTCAGCAGGTCCTCGGAGATGTCGTACTCCACCATCACGTAGGCACGGGCCACGATCACGCCCTGCAGGCGCCGCACGAAGGTCTGCTCGGCGGGCCCCGCACCCCCGTTGGTGGCCGGGCGCACCAGCAGCGCCTGGCTGACCAGCAGTGGATCACCGAGTACCCTCAGCCCCGCTTGCCGCAGCGTGTTGCCGGTGTCCACCACATCGGCTACAGCGTCCGCCACTCCCAGACCCACGGCGTTCTCGACAGCCCCGTCCAACTTGACCAGGGTGGCGGACGTACCGGTGCGGGACATCCAGTCCTGCAAGAGCCCCGGGTAGGACGTGGCTATGCGTTTGCCAGTGACATCCGTGACGTCGCCCGGCGCGGCGAGCCGGAAGGTGGAATGACCGAAGCCCAGTTCGATGACCTCAGTCACCGGCGCCTGGGCGTCCACAAGCATGTCCCGGCCACACACGCCGAGATCAAGGGTCCCCTGACCCACGTAGGTAGCGATGTCCTTCGGCCGCAGAAAATAGAAGTCGACGTCGTTGTCGGGATCGTGGACCATCAACTCGCGCTGCCCGGCAGAACGCAGGTAGCCCGCTTCGCGCAGCATCGACCGGGCCGGCTCCGACAGTTGACCTTTGTTGGGGATCGCCACCCGCAGTGTCACAGGTACTCCCAGACCTGTTCCGGCGTGATGCCGAGCGCCAGCATCATCACCTGGACGTGGTAGACCAACTGGGACAGTTCCTCGGTCGCGCGCTCCTTCGACTCGTATTCGGCGGCCATCCAGGCTTCGGCCGCCTCTTCCACGAGCTTCTTGCCGATCTCATGCGGTCCTGCGTTGACCAGTCGCACGGTGCCCGACAAGGGATCGGCGGTGGCAACTCGCTCGTGCAGTTCAGACCAGAGATCATCGAAGTGCTTCACGGTTACAAGGGTAGTTGGGGGCTCAGGTGCGGCGCTGACCGCCCACGTACACCACCCGCCGCTCAAAGGCGGTGAACGCCTGCGTGGCCGGTGCCCGCTGCACGACCACCAGTCGCAGGTTGCGATTGCCGAAAGTGCGCACGACGACCCGGCCCTTCTTGCCGCGGATCACTCTGTAGGACTTCGGCTGGCCCGCCGGCGTACGTCCGGAGACCCTGGTCGTGACCCGCTGACCGGCGTTGGTACGAGTGTTCGCCGGCGTGATCAACGTGCGACCGCTGATCTTGATGCGGCGCGGCAGTGGCACGACGCCCGCCTGCCGCTGCTTGGGCGTCGGGGTCGGCACGACCGGGGTCGCGATGACCGTCAGCACCGATTCCGCGGAATCACTGGCCGCGTGCTCGGAGTTGCCTGCGTAACGCGCGAACATCCGCACAGAGCCCGTCGCGGTCGGCGTGAAACTCAGCGACGCTTTGCCCGCCGCATCCAGCGTTCCGCTGGCCAGAGTCGCACCGGTCTCGGCCGCCACAACGCTCACCGGACCTCTGGGAGTCCCCGTCGCGGCAGCCACAGTCACGGCCAGACTGACCGGCTTGTTCACCTCCCCACTGGCACCACCCGGTACCAGCGTCGTGGTGGTCGCGCCAGCGGCAGTCGTGACGTCGAGCACCTCGGACTTGGCCCCCACCGCGTTGTGGAAGTGCACGAGCATCAGACCCTTGCTGTTGTTGGCCTGGTACACCGCTGGGTTACGGGTGACTTTCAACGTCGTGCCCTGGGTTTCGGGGTAGAACGACTGGTTGTTGGCGTCGACGGCCCGCAATCCGGCCTGCTCGATGTCCATGCTCAGCTGCAGGTCACCGTTGGGGGCCACGCCCACGACGTCGATCGGGGACGGCGCCGTCAATGACCAGCCGTACACCCCGTAGTCGATCCGCGGGTTCGCCGCGTTGATCCCCTTCAGCTTGGACAGCAGCACCGGCATCACCAGGACGTCACTGTCGTACAGCGCAGTGTTCACTGTTCCTGGCAGGGCATTGAGGTACTGCACATCCACCTCCCTGCCGGCATCGAGGTCGTACAGCCGGGCCAGCAGCACGTCGGTGTCGGGATAGCGATAGGTGTACGCGACGTAGTCTTGGGTCCCGTCCCGGTCCGTATCGAGATACACGTCGATCTCGGTGTTCCCTGCGGGCGTGTTCCAGGCCTTGTCCACGGCGAGTGCGAAGTACGCCAAGGTGTCGTCAGTCGTCACACCGACCCGCCGGATGTCGGCCGCCCGCTCGTTGGGCATGGTGTAGCAGAGTTCGTCCGAAGGCGACGTGCACGCAGGCGCAGCCGGACTCACCGCGGCGAGTTCGAATGCTGCACCGATGGAGTTGATGTCGTTGCTGGGATCTTCGTCCGACGTTCCATTGACTCCAAAGCCCAGCCCCGGACCAGACATCGTGACCGTTGCCTTCTGGGTCACCGGATCAACGGTCACCTGGCCACCACCAGTCAGGGCGGACACCGGGCGCGGTGCCGCGTACACGGGTACCCGCAACGGATCCCCGGAGGTAGGCGCGAACACCACCTGCCCGCTGGCCTCAGCCACGGTCGTGCGCGGTACGCCCAGGTTCGAGGTTCGTCCGATCGTGGGGTCCACGCTGTTGTCCAGCGCGGCACGGCTGTCCGCCTCGAACGTCACAGCCACGTCCTCGGTGGCGCCAGGCGCCACGATCAGAGTGGCCGGCGAGACGGAGAACGACACTCCCTGCACGGCGGTGTAGGTGTCGAAAGCGACGTCGTAGGTGACGGGACTGGCGCCTGTGTTCTGCACGCGCACGGTCTTGGTCGCCGTCATCGGCCCACCGACCTCGAGTGGTCCGAACGAGACGCTCACGGCGCCGGGATCGTCAGCGACATAGGCCAGGACGTCACTGGTCACTGCGGACGCCGCCTGAATGCGCCCGGCACCCACCCGCACGGGGGCGAAGCGGTCGCCCGTACCGGCCCCGCCGCTGAACAGGTCGGATGCCGTGTTCATCAGGGCGGCCTTGACCTGCGCGGGAGTCCAGGTGGGGTGGGCCTGCTGCACCAGCGCCGCCAGCCCTGCCACGATGGGTCCAGACATCGAGGTCCCCGTCTCGGAGATGCCCTGCTGGCCGGTGCCCACAGCGGCGGAGAAGACGCTCGTGCCCACCGCGGTGATATCCGGTTTCAGATTGCCCGCTGCCCGGATCCCCCGGGAGGAGGACGCGGCGACCTTGTCGACGTCCCCGGGGATGTCCTGGGCCACCGAATTCACACTCGTACCGGTGACACTCACCGGTTCACTGCTATTGAGCGCAGCGCGCACCGCGTCACCGCCGGACTTGACCATCAGCACACCAGGAATGGCCGCAACGCCGGTGATCCCGCCATCGAAGGTTTCGGCGCTGTTGGCCAGGATGTAGCCGGTGGCGCCCGCCGCGGCCAGGTTCCCGCCACGTTTGACAGACCCACACTCCAGCGCCTCCTGCGTCCAGGTGACCAGTGCCACCTTGCCGGTGATCGCCGCCGCCTCGGGGCCAGTGAACGGCTCGCACGCGGTCGCATTGGTGTCCGGGGCAAGGACCACATCACCAGACAGATCGGGATCGGCTGCCCAGTCGTAGGCAAACGCGCGGGCCACCCCGAATGTGCGCGGCGTGCCATCAACGCTCATCTCCGTCCCGTCGAGGATGCTCTGGGCATCCACGGAATTGGCCACCGAGATGGCTTTGACGGCGTTGGCCGGTGACCCGGCGATGTCCGTGACGTCGCCACCGTTGCCAGCAGAGGCCACGACCACGACGCCAGCGTCGACTGCCGCGTTGGAGGCAACGGAATCCGCATCGTAGGCGGACCCGAAGTCGGAGCCCAGGGACATATTGATCACATCGGCGCCGTCGGATGGGTTGCCGTCGCCGTCGGGGTCGACGGCCTTGTCGATCGCTTGCGTCACTACGTCGGTGGATCCTTCGCAGCCGAACACCTTGTAGGCGTGCAACTCTGCCCTCGGCGCCATGCCCGGACCGATCCGCAAGCCCAGGTAGTCGATGGTCGCGTCGTAGGGTCCGGAGTACGGCGCACCGCCGGTGGTCACGCCACCACCGGCCGCGATCCCAGCCACGTGAGTGCCGTGCCCGTTGCAGTCCAGCGGGTTTGGATCCGGGACCGGGATCGAACTGGGATCCTGGCCGTCGTAGGCGTCGCCGACGAAATCGAAGCCGGTGGTCACCTTGGCCGTCACCCAACTGCCGTCGGCAATGGCTTTGGCGTCCTCAAAGGCCTGCTCAGTGCCTGGTCCCCCGAAGTCGGCGTGGGTGTAGTCCACTCCGCTGTCGATGATCGCCACTTTGATGCCGGCACCGGTCCCTGACGTCTGCCACGCCATCGGGCCGCCCTGCAGCGCAATGGCCGACGACAGGCTGCGGGCCTTCGGCGTGATCGGATACACAGCTGCCACCCCAGGAATCGCCTCGAGCGCGTCAAGGTTCTTGGCGTGCGTCGTCACGGCCACCCCGCTGAGCACGGCATGGGTGCGGTACAGCACGGGGGTCCGGGCAGGCAGGGCCTCGATCACCTGCTCCTGAACCGCTTCGACCGTCGCCAGTTGTTCGCGAGCGGCCCGCCGGCCAGCAGCCCCCTGTCCCGCCGTCCGGTACACCTTCGCGGTCGGGAGGGTGGCGAGCTTCAACAGGTATGCCTGGCGCCGATTGCCCGTTGCACCGCGCGGGGCATCGATGGAATGCCCAGCCGCTGAGGCCGGTAGGTCCGCCGGACCAAGCGGCAAGGGGCTCGGAGTGGGCGCGGCACCCGCCGGGCCGGAGAGTCCCGACCACGCCAGACCCATGACCAGTGCTACGGCGCAGGCACGCCACATCGACGAACTCTTGATCATCGAGAACCCCTCCCGGTACGACCAATGTCACCTCGAGCCTAGACCCGGCCTACGACATGGCGGCAAGGCCTTTGAGAATCACCCAGGTCTCGACGGCCGCCGACGCCGCCTCTCGTCCTTTGTCCTCACTCGACCCCGGAAGCCCGGCCCGGTCAAGGGCTTGCTCTGCTGTGTCACACGTGAGAATGCCGAAACCAATGGGGGTACCGGTGTCGAGTGCCACCCGTCCCAGACCGTCGGTCACCGCCGACGACACGTACTCGAAATGGGGTGTTCCGCCGCGGATGATCACCCCGAGGGCGACCACGACGTCGTACTGCGCGGCCAGACGCTGGGCGACCACCGGAAGTTCGAACGAACCTGGCACCCGAAGCTCAGTGACGGTCGCCCCGACTTCGGCGAGGTACACACGGGCCCCGTTGAGCAGCCCGTCCATCACCTGGTCATGCCAGCTTGCGGCCACCACGGCGACTCGCACTCCGACCGCCGAGATCTGCGTCGGGGCAGCCCTGCCTTCACCGCTCATGCCTGCTCCTCCAGCTCATGCCCCATTAGGGCGGCCTTGGTCGACAAATAGCGCTCGTTGTGGGGGTTGGACTTGATCTGCAAGGGCACTCGCTCCTTGATGTGAATGCCGAAGCCGTCCAAACCGGCGCGCTTGGCCGGGTTGTTGGTCAGCAGGCGCATGGAGGTCACGCCGAGGTCGGCCAAGATCTGCGCGCCCGTCCCGTAGTCCCGGGCGTCCGCAGGCAGGCCCAGCGCCAGATTCGCCTCGATGGTGTCCGCGCCGGAATCCTGCAGTTCGTAGGCCTGCAACTTGCTGAGCAGGCCGATCCCCCGGCCCTCGTGTCCCTTGACGTACAGGATGATTCCACGACCCTCATCGACCACGGCCTGCATCGCGGCATGTAGCTGCGGCCCACAGTCGCAGCGCAGCGAGCCGAAGACATCACCGGTAAGGCACTCGGAATGGACGCGGACCAGGAGATCGCGTCCGTCCCCTATGTCCCCCATGACCAAGGCGAGGTGCTCGGTCGGTTCCACCAGGCTGCGGTATCCGATCGCCCGGAAGTCGCCGTACTCGGTGGGGATGACAGTCTCGGCCATCCGCTCGATCTGTTTGCTCGTGTGCCGGATGTGCGAGATGAGGTCGGCGATCGAGATCATGAGCAGGCCGTGCTCGTCGGCGAAGGTCCGGCACTGCGGCGCGCGCATCATCGACCCGTCGTCATTGACCAGTTCACAGATCGCGCCGGCTGGCGTCAGGCCGGCAAGCCGTGCCAGATCAACACTGGCCTCGGTGTGTCCGGCCCGCTGCAGAACTCCGCCCGGCACCGCCCGCAGCGGGAACACATGGCCGGGCCGGGTGATCTCCCACGGTTCGGTCGCAGAATCAACAACGACCTTGATGGTGCGAGCACGGTCGGCCGCGGAGATGCCCGTCGAGATGCCATCGCGGGCGTCCACGCTCACCGAGTACGCGGTTCCCTTGCGGTCCTCGTTGACCGCGGTCATCGGGGGCAACAGCAGCCGGTCGAGATCCTCGCCGAGCATGGGCACGCAGATGACCCCGGAGGTGTGCCGGATCATGAACCCGACCAGTTCCGGGGTCGCCTTCGACGCTGCGAAGACCAGATCACCTTCGTTCTCGCGGTCCTCGTCGTCCACGACGACCACCGGCTTGCCATTGCGGATCGCGGCGATGGCATCAGGTATGGAATCGAACCTCATCGGTAGCCTCCCAGCAACGACTCGACGTATTTGCCGATCACGTCCACCTCTACATTGAGACGGTCTCCGACCCCGACAGCACCGAGCGTGGTGGCCTGCAGGGTCTCGGGGATCAGACTCACCTCTGCCCCCGTGCCGGTCGTGCGCGAGACCGTCAGCGACACCCCGTCCAAGCAGATGGATCCTTGGGCTACGACATATCTGCGCAGGTGTTCGGGCAGCTCGAATCCGACGACATCCCAATCCGGCTCACGCCGGTGGGTGCTGACCGGCGCCACACCGTCGACGTGACCTTGCACGAGATGCCCGCCCAAGCGATCGCCGAGCCGCATCGCCCGCTCGAGATTCACACGACGACCCGGGGTGACATCGGAGAGGCTGCTCAGGGCCAGCGTCTGGGCCATCACATCCACCCGGAACCAGTCGTCGACCGCTTGCACCACCGTGAGACACACCCCACTGGTGGCGATGCTCTCACCATGTTCGTAGGGGCTGTCCCAAGCAGAGTCGGGGACGATGACAAGGCGCGTGGTATCTCCGGCATCGACATCTCGCACCGTGCCCATCTGCTGGACCAGGCCTGTGAACACCGCCTACCTCCTCCTTGACCCCATGGGAGGCGGACGGCACAGCGAGGCACCGACGTCTCCTCCCATCCGGACTTTCACCGTCGGCCCCGGAGTTCCACCGGATCCACCGCTCGCGCGGGTCGCGGGCTCTCACCGCCGGCTCGGAGTTTCACCGACCCTGGAAACGCTTGTGACCATGGTGTCACACCCGCGTCGAATCCCCCACGCAGACGGGTCTGCGGGCGAGCTGAGGGCGAGCGCGGGCTACACCCCGCGCGGGTGACTCCGGCCGATTACACCCCCCTCGCCACCAGATCGGTCGAAATGCAGGCGCCACCGATGCTTGACTGTCCGCCACTTCGGCCCAACCCAAGGAGCTCCATGAGAACACGAAACATCGCTGCCGTGGCCGGTGCGATGGGTGTCGTCGGCGGCAGTCTCACCCTGCTCGGCCCCGCTGCCTCGGCCCGCACCGTCAGCATCGGCGACGGGGCGGCGAACGCGGTGATTGCGCAGTGCAGCAACGCCGGCGCTTCCCAGTCAACAGCTTTCATCCCCGGCTGCAGTTACATCTACCTCAAGCCGGTGGGGTCCGCACCCGGCTACACCCTGATCGCCTCCGCTGGGGACGTGACCTGGAACAGCGGCACCGTCACCTCGTCAGCTCTGGCATTCCCGGCCAGCGGGCAGACGTGGCCGAAGCTGTCAGGACTGATCGCCAACGCCACCAATGAGACAACTCCTGATGACATCACGGGCACAGTGGACCCTGCCACTGGCGCAGTAGTCGTCAACCTGCGTGTGAACTCCAAACTTGCCGTCGGACCACTGTCCTGCACCCTGACCGGGACCGTCACCCTGACCTCCGATGGCACCGAGAGTCTAGGCGGATCCGCGAAGGGCGCGCCTTACAACCCGGCGACAGGTGCCTTCGCAGTGGTCAGCACGACCCCGGCAGCGCTCAGCGCGACCGGGTCAGCATGTGCAGTACTCAAGGGGCAGTACGACCTCGACGCGGGAATGGGTTGGTACCTCACGGGGTCGATGGGTCTGCCCGGCGGGGTCACTCCGACGCCTGCCCCGAGCACGCCAACGCCAACTCCGACCCCCACGCCAACGCCGGTCGATCGGAAGGTTCAGAAGCCCATCAAGGCGCTGAACCTACCCAAGGCCATCGCGGACAGCGGTCAGACCAGAATCGTGCGGGTGCCGGTGCGCACCAACGCGAATCAGAACGCCACCGTGCGGGTGACAGGCACGCCTATCGCCGCTCAGGCCACCGGCGAGGTTCGTACCTTCCGCACCTTCCGGCGTGACGGCGCGCTGTGGGTGGATCTCAGCGGCACCCAGGCGACCCGAGTCACGGTGCGCATCCGCGCACCCAGAACCACGACGTACCAGCCGTACCGGATGGTCAAGGTCTATCGCACGAGAACAGCCGGCTGACACGCACGCAGGGCTGGGCTGACGCAGGTGGTCCGCGGTCCAGCCCTGCACTGGGCCCTGAGGGACGGCGCGCGCATGGTTTGCTGGTGGTGTGAGACGTCTGCTTACCCTGCTGACCGCCGCGCTGCTGAGCCCGGTGCCAGCGGCCGTCGCCGCCGACAGCCATCCCGCCAGAGTTGACCTGCCGGCCTGCGGCCAGGACAGCCCTCTGTCCGAGTCCCGCGTCCTCGACTGCACCTACATCGCGCTGGCCGCCAAGGACGGCGGCACGGTGTACGCCCACCTGACGGCGCCGGGCGCGGTCACCTGGCGGGGCACTGAGACGGCAGGATCCTTGACGTTCCCCGCCACGACACAGTCCTGGCCCGTCATGTCACTGTTCAATGGACTGGGTAGCGGCCGGATCACGCCGACCACAGCTGCCGGCACCGTGACTGAGGTCGGGCAGATGGCGCTGCAGCTGACCTTTGACATCCGGATCTCCGCTCTGGGCCAGCAGTGCATGGCCCGTGGCACGGTCAGCACCTCCTCGACTGGGGTGGACGCCGTCGGAGGTGGCCAAGGCAAGGACCGGGACCCCGCGACGGGTCGTTTCGCGCTCGCCGGGACGTCCGCGGGGGCACCCGAACTCAGCGGCAGTGCCTGTGCCCAAGCTGCGGAGTACGTCGATCTCAGCAAGGGGGTCGGCATCTACCTCGAAGGCGCGCTCACCGTCTCGGATACCGCCTCGGGGGGCGCCACCGGTGCCCAGACGGCGGTGCTGCGGACACCGGCAGCCATCCGGAGCAAAGGCAAGACGGTCCTGCTGCCCCGCGCCGTCAGGACCAACGCCGGGCAGGTGGCCACCGCGTCGGTGAGCTGGTCACCTCGCAAGGCGGCCAACGGCTCGCAGCGGCGCTACGCCACGCTGACAGCGGGCAAGGGCGGCAAACTGCTGCTCACCACAACCGGCAAGGCGAAACGGCTCTACGTCCGCCTCACCGTCTCGGCGCCCCCGACCGGCACCTATGGGGAGTACCTGGTGACCCGTCGCTGGGTCGTGCGCTGACGCCGCCGCCGGATCGACAACCTGATCGCGGATGCGCCAGATTTGAACCCATGAGCCTCGCCGAATTCGGAGCCGACTTCACCTGGGGAGTTGCGACCGCCGCCTACCAGATCGAGGGATCTCCGCACGCCGACGGGAAAGGGCCGTCGATCTGGGACACGTTCAGCCATAGACCCGGGGTGATCGCCGACGGAACGAACGGTGACGTCGCTACCGACTCCTACCGGCGATTCCCCGAAGACGTGGCGCTGGTCTACTCCATGGGCTTCGACGCGTACCGCTTCTCCCTGTCCTGGCCGCGGGTCCAGCCCGACGGAACGGGTCTGAACCAGAAGGGTCTGGACCACTACAAGCGGCTCATCGACTCCTGTCTGGGCGCTGGGATCGAGCCGTGGATCACCCTGTACCACTGGGATCTGCCGCAGGCCCTGGAGGACAAGGGGGGCTGGACCAACCGCGACATCGTAGAGATCTTCGCTGAGTACGCCCAGATCGTCGGGGAGACCTTCGGCGACCGGGTCCGCAACTGGATGGTGTTCAACGAGCCGCTCTCGTTCACGATGCTGGGGTACATGCTCGGTGCCCATGCACCTGGCCGGCGCGGCCTCAACAACTTCTTCCCGGCGATCCACCACGTGAATCTCGCGACCGCCGAGGGGGCGCGCGCTCTGCGAGCCAGCGCAACCAACCCGGTGGTCGGCACTACGCAGTACCTGTCTCCCACCCTGGGGTCGGGTCCCGGACCGAACCTGGCCCAGCGGGCGGAGCGGGCCGCGAACGCGATGCTCAATCGGACCTTCCTGGAGCCGGGTCTCGGGATGGGCTATCCCGTGGATGACGCGCCCATTCTGCGGATGATGCGCCGCTACATCCGCGACGGCGACATCGAGCGCTGCGAGATCGATCTCGACTTCCTGGGCGTCCAGTACTACACGCGCCTGCGGGCGCCGTTCCGACCGATTCCCGGCCTCTGGACGATTCCCGGGTTCGGCGACGACCCGGACCTGGAGAAGACGTCGATGGGCTGGGAGATCCGACCCGAGGGTCTGGGCATGGTGCTGGACATGGTCCATGCCTACGGCCGGTATCCCCGCATCGTGGTCACCGAGGGAGGGGCGTCCTTCGATGATCCCTTCGAGGCAGGCACGGTCCACGACAACCGGCGCATCGCCTACTACGAGTCGCACCTCGCGCAGGTGCGTGCCGCCCAGCAGCGAGGCGTGCAGGTCGACGGGTACTTCTGCTGGTCGCTGCTGGACAACTTCGAGTGGGCCGCCGGGTACGAGCCGCGGTTCGGGCTGGTGTATGTGGACTACGAGACCCAGCGCCGCTATATCAAGGACTCCGGGTACTGGTTCGCCGGGCAGTTGGGCGGGGTGGCAAATCCACCGCGGTGAGCCGCGTAGCCTTGCCCAGTGAGGATGGCGAATCGCCCCTGGCTGATCGCCGGACTGGTCCTGCTGGTGGGCTGCTCCTCCGGCGACTCCAGCGGTAGCGCCGCGCAGCCGCCGGACTGGACGACCGGACAGTGGCAGCGCGTCTGCAAGTATGACCGCGAGATGGTGCCCGAACTCAGCGGGCTTGTGGCGTCCGCGCGCCATCCAGGCGTCCTGTGGGCCCTCAGCGACAGTGGCAACGCACCCGTGCTCGTCGCGCTGGATGCCGCGACGTGCCGCGTGCGGGGCCTGGCCACGGTCCCGGCGGCCAACACGGACTGGGAGGGCCTGGCGGCCGGCGCTCGCAAGGGGAAACCCGTGCTTTTCATCAGTGACACGGGAAATAATCTGCGCGACCGCGGCGAGGTAGCGATCATCGAAGTCTCCGAACCGGCGCTGGGCACCACGACTACTACGGCGAAGGTGCGTCCGTTCTCGATGCCCGACGGGCCGGTCGACATCGAGGGCATCATGGCGCGAGGACAGCGGGTGTGGGTGGTGACCAAGCAGTTCTCAGGATCGGTCTACCGGGTGAATCTGCGCAGTGGCACGGCGCGCGAGGTCGGCGCTGCGCCAACATTTGCCACCGATGCGGCGCTGTCGCCCACCTCGGACATCTACGCCATCCGCGACTACCCGAGCATCTCGATGTACCGCGGGCTGCCACCGGGCGACCGCTTGGGCCGATCCACCCCACCCCAACAACCGCAGGCGGAGGCGGTCGCGTTCAGCGCGGACGGTGCCTGGTTGTACACGGCCTCCGAACAAGATGATCGCCTGCTGCGGGCCGCTGTGGTGCTGAAGTAATCACGGGCCAGCGGACAAGGCGCGGCGGGAGGTCACAGCGGCTGACCTACCATCGTCCACGGTTGGCGGCGCCCCCGCACCTCTCGGGGAACTAGCATGGGGGCAGTGCGCACCATCCGAGTACAAGACCTCGCCGAGACCCCGGACGCCTACATCGTGGATGTCCGGGAGGTTGTGGAGTACCGCAATGGCCACCTGCCAGGATCGCGGAACTTGCCCATGTCGGTGCTGCCGGTGCGTTATGCGGAGTTGCCCGTCGATCGCCCGGTCTATTTGGTGTGCGAGGTGGGCGCGCGCAGTGGGCAGGCCACCCAGGCCCTCGAGGCAGGCGGCTGGGACGTCGTGAACGTGCTCGGGGGAACGCAGGCCTGGATCAACGCCGGATACCCCTTGGAGATGCCATGAAGAAGCCCGAAAAGATCGTCGTCGTCGGTGGGGTCGCCGGGGGCATGTCGGCGGCGGCGCGCGCCCGCAGACTGTCGGAGTCGGCGCAGATCGTGGTTCTTGAGCGGGACGCCTACGTGTCCTTCGCCAACTGCGGCATGCCGTACCACGTCGGCGGCGAGATCGAGAACCGCTCCGCGCTGCTGGTCCAGACGCCCGCCAGCCTCGCCGAGAACCTCAACCTCGACGTGCGCGTCGGCAATGAGGTCGTAGGGATCGACCCGAGCGCCAAAACGGTGACCGTGCGCGACTTGAACGACGGGACCACCTACACAGAGACCTACGGCAAGCTGGTGCTCGCCACCGGCGCATCGCCACTGCGGCCGTCACTGCCGGGGATTGACTACCCCCTGGTGCACACGCTGCGCAGCCTCGAGGACATGGACGCGATCAAGGAGGTCGTCGACGCCGGGCAGGGTCGCGCGGTCGTGATCGGCGGCGGTTACATCGGGATCGAAATGGCTGAGGCACTGCGCTACCGAGGGTGGGAGGTGTCGCTGCTGGAGGCCGCCGACCAGGTGCTCGGCCCGTTGGATCCGGAGATGGCCGAGCAGGTGCAGCACGAACTGCGCCGCAATGGCGTCGAACTCCATCTCGGTGCTTCGGCGCAGGGGTTCACCGAGGATTCGGTGTTGACCAGTGAAGGCGTCCTGCCCGCGGACCTGGTGATGTTGGCCATCGGGGTAGCGCCGGACTCGCGCCTGGCGCAGTTGGCCGGGCTAGAGACGACCGCGCGTGGTGCCATCGTGGTCGATCCGCACCAACGCACGTCCGACCCTGACATCTACGCTGTCGGCGACTCGGTGCAGGTCACCGACACGGTGACCGGGCAGCAGACCGTGGTTCCCCTCGCGGGCCCGGCCAACCGGCAGGGACGGGTGGCCGCGGATCACATGTTCGGCCGCGACGCCCGGTACTCCAGCACACAGGGCACCTCAATCGTGAAGGTGTTCGACGTGACCGCCGGCGGCACCGGCGCCAATGAGAAGCAACTGCGAACCGCCGGGATCGACTACCGCAAGGTGTACATCCATCCCAATGGTCACGCTTCGTACTATCCGGGCACGGCGGCGATGCACCTCAAACTCCTGTTCTCCCCCGAGGGCACCGTGCTCGGTGGCCAGGTCGTGGGATACGACGGGGTCGACAAGCGCATCGATGTCCTCGCGGTCGCGATCCGGGCGGGTCTGACGGTGTGGGATCTCGCCGAACTGGAACTGGCGTACGCCCCGCCCTACGGCTCAGCCAAAGATCCGATAAACATGGCAGGTTTCCAGGCATCGAATCTCCTGGATGGCACGGTGACGTTCTGGTATCCCGAGGATTGGGGCTCGCTGCCCGAGGACGCGATCGTGCTCGACGTCCGCACCTTGGAGGAGAACCAGACCTGCGCCTTGCCGCACTCGGTCAACATCCCGGTGCAGCAGCTGCGGGAGCGGATCGCCGAACTCGACGCGTCCCGCCCGGTGTACGTGTACTGCCGATCCGGTTTTCGCTCCTATCTTGCCTACCGGATGCTGGCAGGACACGGATTCGAACGGGTGGCCACGCTCAGCGGCGGGACCATGACCATGGAACACGCGGTGCCCTGGCTCGCCGCTGCCTTCACCGCCCCGACCCCGGTCGTCACGTACGCCGAGGACGACCGGGGCTGTGCGTTGCGGGTCTTGGCAGACGTGCCGTTCAGCTGACCTGCTACGGCTGATTCACCACGATGACGTTGGCCTGTTGCCCGCCTTTGCGCACGCGGTTGGCCGCCAGCAACGCGAAGGCCGCCGTGAGCAGCAGGCCGACGCCGATCACGCGCACCAACACGGTCACCGTCGCGTTCGGCCACGCGATCACCAGCGCGGCCAGCACCAACTGCAGGATGCCGAAGAACAGGTAGGCACTGCGGGCCGGCGAGTACTTGTTCCGGATGCCGATGATGACGTTGGCCACTCCGTGCACGACCCAACCGATCACCACAAAGAGCACCAGGATCTTGACGCTGGCGTCGCCGTTGACGATGCAGATGCCGCCGATGATCAGAGAGGCCAGACCTCCCAGACCGAGCAGGACCCGCAGCAGACCGCTGCCCCGCGAGGCCAGTGCCTGCACGAGCATCACAACTCCCGAGAGCAAGAGCCACAGGCCGAACAAGATGGCCACGACGCGCACGGTCGCACCTGGCCAGATCAGCATGATGGCGCCGAACACCCCCGTGATGACGCCCAGAGTCGTGATGGCGCTGGCGAAGAAGCGGCTGACATCGACCGTCTCCATCGGCTCCAGCCATTCCTGTTGGTACTGCGGCGGGGTGGGCACAGGTTCGGGAAGACGGTCCATGTTCGGGTCCTGAGTCATGACCCCGAGCGTAAACGTCGCGCAGCCAGATGCGCGTCACAGACCCAGTGTCGTTCGCAATTCCTGTAGTGCCGCATCGGCCTCAGCCCGCAACGAGGCATCCCGATGGTCCAATCCGGCGTCGAAGGTCACCCGCCAGGTGACGTCGGTGGTGCCCGGTCGTCGGCGCGCCACGATCCGCACCCCCTTGTCGCCGCGTAGCGGCACATGGTGCTGGACCACCACGGAGGCCTTGACCCGCTCGTTGACGACCTGCGGGATGTTCCCGGGCCGTTCGATGACCAGCCGGTAGGGACCGTCCGGCAGCTGCAACTCCAGAACCGGTTCGTCCCACGCCGCGCGCACGACCTCGTCCCAGGTCAGTGGCTCCCGGAAGGGCAACAACAACTCGGCCGCCGTGGCGATCACCCAGTCTCCCCCGACCGGTGCCCACGCCAATGCTTTGGGGACCCGGCGCTTGACCTCGGCTGGTTTACGACGCAGCATCACTGCACCACCAGGATCTCGCGCAACTGCCGCCGGTACTGCTCCAGCGCCAGCACATCGGCGAACAGCCTGCGGTACTCGTCCTCACTCTCGACAGGATTGATCCGCTGCAGGCGGGCCTTGACCTCCCGCAGACGCCTGCTGGCGTCCAGTTCGAGCAGGCGGGACAGGACGTTCTCAGCGAAGCGGACGTCAACGCTGTCGTGGTTGTCGCCGAAGAGCGCCCGCGGTGATTCCACGGCGAGCGCGCGCACCCGGCTGCGCACCTCGTCGTCCGGACACAGTTCGAGCACCTGCCCGATCCAGCCTGTTGCGGACTCGGCGGGTGGGCCACCAGCAGCCTGCACCGTGTCGAAGACCTGCCGGTAGGACTCACCGGTGAAGGCCTGTCC
>JAKOZM010000246.1 GCA_029779995.1 Actinomycetes bacterium | reverse complement strand
GAGAACCAGGTCGTCGAGGTCCAGTTGGCCGTCAGTAGAGCCGGCGAGGGCCACTGGCAGGCGGACCCCGTCTGCCTCGGGGGAACCAGCGGACTCGTCTCGCACACGGCGAACCCGTTCAGCTACAAGGTGGGTCGCAACACCATGGCCTGTCGCGACGCCGATCAGTTCTTCCCCATCACGGTCAAGGCCTGGGGAGTGGATCGTGGCGAAACCCCATCACGCGAACTCTCAGTCGACATCACCTTCACCTCGGGTAGGCAGTACCTGTTCCAGGGAGCCGACGGCTGCATGCCTGCGGTGGACGGCGTGGGGTCGTTGTACTACTCGATCCCCAACATCGCTCTCGACCCGTCCTGCAGCACCCTCACCCTTGATGGCCGCACCGTTCGGCTGGTGCGGGGACAGTTCTGGTTCGACCGCCAGTGGGGCTACATCTCCGGTGTCTCGCGCTCGAAGGTCATGCGCGCCGCCACGTTCAGCAAGGACCCCAATCCAGCGGGCTGGGACTGGTTCATGGCGCAGTTCGCCGGTGACCGGCAGATCACCGTGTTCGCCCCGCACGCCAGCGAGCGGTCGGGGTATTACGAGCAGACCGGACCGGAGCCTCCCGAGACGATGACCGTGCGCGTGGGCGGCACCTACATGGACGGCGACGGCAACCAGGCCCTCACCTGGGGGACGCTGCGAATCACCGCCTGGATCAAGGCCGTCAGTTCTCCCAATCCCGAGCGCTACGCGGTCACCGACACCTGGTACCCGAATCGTTGGGAGTTCGAGTTCGACGACGTCGTGCCGGAGGACATCAGGCGAGTGACGATGACCCCGATCGTCGAGGTCGCGCAGGTGGGCTTCTTCGCCAACGGCGCCCAGTACGCCGAGGGCGCGGTGATCCTGACCGATCCCGACGGCAACGACATCGGGCGCGGCTTCGCGGAGTCCGTCGCTTATGCCGACACCCGCGCCACCGTCCACCGGCTCGCCGGGCTCCCGGACAGCCAGGCCCACATCGATTCGCTGTCCCACCGCACGATTCCCAAGTCGCTGGCGGTGCTCAACACCGCGTACGTGCTCGCGCATCAGGCGGAACTCGCCGAGGTCGTCAGTGAATCGGTCGGGCTCGAGTTCTTCACCCAGCCCGCAGCCGAGGCCTGACGTCTTCGAGGCCCGCTCGGCTCCGGGGATGGCGATGGCCAGCCGGTCGGAGTCCGGGTCCCTCCGACACCTGGATGGGGGTCCCGGCCGGGCCACTGGCGACGTCTTTTGGCGTGCTGTTGGCGTGTCCGATTGCGCAGGCGGCTGTGGGGCCCGCCGCTTTGTTTAGGCCCACTCCTCCAAAGCGGCACGAACGAGGTCCTCGATCATGGGCGGCGCCTCATCTCCCAAGAGGCCCGCGATCTCCAGGGAGACAACTCCGTGTGTGGCCGCCCAGACCCGCCGTGCCAGGCTGAGCGACGCCTCATCCGTGGAGGGTTGGTCGTGCGCCTTCAGCCAGTCCCTGCACGCGTCCACCACCGGCTTGAACGATGCGGCCGCCACTTCCCGGTCGCGGGTCTCGGGCGAGAACTCGGGGATCGGGCGTCCGAACATGACCTCGTAGAGGGCCGGGCTCGCATTCGCTGAATCCCGATAGGCCTGTGCCATGGCGACCAGGTAGTCCGTCGTCCCAGGCGATCCTTCGACGGCGGTAAGGCGGCCCGTCAGCCGGCGGAACCCTTCGTGCTGCAGCGCGCGCACGAGATCCGGCTTGCCGGCGAACCGACTGTAAACGATCTGTCGGGAGACTCCCAGGGCCTGCGCGATCCGGCGCACGCTCAGGCCCTGCGCTCCCTCGCGGGAGAGCAGGTCTTCGGCGACGTCGAGCACGTCGTCGCGAGAGTGTGTTTGCTGAATCGACATGACAGTGTCATGGTAGACATATGACACTGTCATGTCTTGAATCAGCCACGCACGTACACCACGCTCCGCCGCAGGCCCCGCCTCCCCGCGCACCGCAGGGCACATCCGGAATCCTGCGCGAGTGGAGATTGCCGCTACAGGCGTTGCGGGGGGCTGTGCGGGCGCCACAATTGGCACGAGCTCCGCGTGGTGATGGCAGCGGCGTCATCCTGATCCCGGGCTGGAAAGCCCCCGAGGCAAGCATGAGCCCACTGGGCGCGTACCTCAGATGGCTGGGTTACGAAGCCCGGGGTTGGGGCATGGGGGTCAACACTGGGGACCCTGAGCGGGACTCGGTGTTGCTTGCAGACCAGATCGCGCGACAGTACGAACGGACCGGCCAGCAGGTGGCCCTCGTCGGCTGGAGTCTTGGTGGGGTCATTGCCAGAGAGACCGCACGCACCATCCCGCACGCGGTACGCCGGATCATCACCTACGGCACGCCAGCGATCGGAGGCCCCACATTCACCATCGGAGCGACCACTTATGGGGAGGTGGAGAACAGGCGAATCCTGCGCCTGATCGCCGATCTCGACCGTGACAACCCGATCCGGGTGCCGATCACCGCGGTCTTCACTCGCCAGGACAGCATCGTGGATTGGCCCGCCTGCGTCGACCGGGTCTCACCCCAGGTGGAGCATGTCGAGGTCGCCTCCACGCACACGGGAATGGGCCTGGATCCGGACGTCTGGGAGGTCGTGGCCACTCGCTTGGCTCTCAAGGGTTAAGCGGCGCGACCAGGCGGTGGGGATTGCGCGGCCCGGCAGCGCTACGTCCTAGTCGGGCTGTGAGGGCGCGATCACCTCTTTGGGCCGCGTCAACCGTGCTGTCCGGGGCGGGTTGGAGCGGGTGAGGCCCGCTGAGGCTGCACTCGAACCTTTGACATTGGACCGCCGAACGGGATTGCCCGGATCGTCCACTCGACCGAGCCGCTTGGTTCGGCGGCGCGGCGAACCGCACGGTCGCCGTGGTGCGTAGGGCACGTGTCCGGGTTTGGACTCTCGATGTTGAAGACCTCGGAACCCGAAGCTGGTTCCGGCCCCGTCCATGACCCCCACGTGGACGAAGTTCGCGTCATCGGCCCGCATGACCAGGTCCACCTGTCCGTGTGAGCGCGAGTACAGTGATCACGAAGTGCATTTGGGCAGGCTCCGCCCCGATCACGGGGGCGAGGTGAGGGGAGGGAGGAGCCATGTTGGACGAAGCAACTGGGGCAGCCAACACCGGGCTCACGCAAGAGGTGGTTGCCTGGCGGCTGGAGATGCTCGCCTCGGCGTTGACCGACTTCAGGTCCAGTGCCCGGGCTCACTCCGAGCCTGACGTGCAGCGCGCGTGGCGTGCCTTCTGGGCGGACCGCGTTGATCTGCTGAACCATCAGCGAAGTTATCTCGATATCGCCCGGGCGATTCACCTCTATCTGAAGATCCTCGAAAGTGTCGATGACGACAGCCGACTGACCAACATCGAGAACCTCGCGAGCGGTGGGTGGATCATCGCCATGGGCGTGGAACGTGGCGAGGCAGACGACAACGAGGTTGCGGGTATCTTCACGAAAGTCTTCCGTGATGATGGCGAAGATCTGCGGGGGCTGCCGTCCCAGCGGCTGGCCGCCATGTTCGGCAGCATGCACCAACTGCAACAGATGCGTTCCTACATCGGGGACTCTGGCCCGCTGTCGCGTGACGACCTTTACCGGCTGTGGGACTACGCGTTGGGTGCACACGCGCTCAACGCTCCGGCTGGCCTGGCTGACCTCATCGCGGCCAGAGTCTCGGTTGAGGAGGTACAGGCCACACCGAATGGGGCCGATTCCAAGGATCCCAACAGCTTGGTCGAAGCGATTCTCGTCCACCAGATTCACGCACGCGAAAGCGAAGATGCGGCCGAGAAGGCGCTCGGCCACCTCCGAAGTGAGGGTGCGCTGACACGGCAGACGTTGCTTTCTGGGAATCCACCTGAACAGGTTCTTCGAATACTCGAGTCCGTGGGCATAAGTGTCGCGGCCATTCGTCGTTTACAGAAGGAGCAGGCGGAGTACAGCCGCAAGGGCTTCATGGGGCGCAGCCTGATGGGAAGTAGGCAACCCGAGCTCATGCGCGCCTCGCACAAGGCCCTGGATGGGTGGACGGATCTACTTGATCAACGACAATCTTCACTGGAAACCCTGCGCGCGCAGAACGCGGCGGATCTCGTGCCGCTTGTTGACGCCGTCCGGCGGCTCAAGGCGAGTGAAGAGTTCGAGGACACCATGCGCCTGGCCGTCTTCACCGGCTATGTGGGAGGCACTCTGAAGGACGGCGGCTTCGCTGCTCGCGTAGCAAGTGCCATGTGGACGTCCGACCCTTTGGGGGGCGACATCGATGCCCAATTGCCGTACATCGACTACAGCCGGGTTCCAACCTGTTGGGTGCCCAACGGCCTGGGGCTTTCGTACGGCGACGCATGTTCGGGAGTGCGCGAGTTGGTGGTGCAAAGCCTGGCTGTTGCGCTTCCCCGCATGATGAAGATCACCTGGATCGATCCCGCCGGTCGTGGTTCCAGCGCCGGGCCTCTTTTGGAGCTGCTGGAGATCGACAAAGAGCTTCTCGACGGCCAAGTCTGGTCGGAGTCAGAGCACATCGATGCGGCACTCCGACGAATCACTGATCGCATCGCCTACATCGAACAGCGCTGCCTGAAAGACAGATTCGCCAACATTGATGCCTACAACATGGAGGCGGGGAGTCTGGCGGAGTCCGACCATGTCGTAGTGGTCACCGGCTTCCCCCGCAACTTCAGTTCAGAGTCCATCGAACGGCTATACCAGGTCATCGAGCACGGCCGACGAGCCGGGGTGAGTGTGCACATGGTGATGGACGAGCAGGTCTCTCACAGCGCCTCCTTCGGGGTACGCCGACACACCCCCGTCCTCCTGGGAATCGGCAACGGGGGATTCACGAACTGGAACGGACGGCTGCCATTGTCGGTGTGGGTCTACGGTGCGAACGGTCACGCGCACTCCATGCTCTTCGTGGATGAGTTCCAGGAGGCTGTGGGCCTGCCGATCGTACCCTTCCCAGGTGACCCGGCGCACGCACGAAAGATCATCGAGAGTTACGCCAGCGCCGCCGCGGAAGCCGCCGAAGTGGTGGTGACCTCCGACGCCCTTGCTTCCAGTAGCCCTGACGCAGCGGGCAACTCCGCCGAGGAACTGGTGATCCCCATTGGGGTGATGGGCCGCGGCGACACCCTCGAGCTGAGGCTCGGCAAAGGTCTGGCGCAGAACGTCCTGATCGGCGGCCTCCCAGGTTCAGGTAAGAGCACGCTCTTCCACACGATCATCGCAAGCGCAGTACGCCAGTACGACCCGGAAGAACTGCAGCTCTACCTCTTGGACTTCAAACAGGGCGTGGAGTTCCAGCCCTATGCCGAGATGCAGTTGCCGCATGCTCGCGTGGTGGCCATCCAGAGCGAACGCGAGTTCGGCTTGTCCGTGCTGCGGAACCTGCGTGAGGAGATCGACCGGCGGGCCGAACTGTTCCGGGCCCCTTCAGTGGGAGCCGACTCCATCAAGGAGTACCGCGCGAGGACCGGCGAGAAGCTTCCGCGGCTGCTGCTTATCGTTGATGAGTTTCAGGTCCTGTTCAACGACGATGACGCCGACGCTGCGGAGTGCCTGCAATTACTGGACGCCATCGTGCGACAGGGTCGCGCCTTTGGGGTCCATGCGATTCTCGGCACCCAGACTCTGCGCGGACACGGACACATGTCGCAGCTGTCAGGAACGCTCGATCAAGTGGCTCTTCGGATTGTGCTGAAGACGTCCGAGGCGGATTCTCGCCGATTCCTGTCTGACGACAATCCTGCCGGAGCGCGTTTGACGCGGCCTGGCGAGGCAATCTTCAACCCTGACGGCGGACGCATAGAAGGAAATCTCGTCTTTCAGGTCGCGCTCACCTCTGATGAGAGTCGAGACGGGGTCGTGAAGGCTGCTCGGCTGGCTGCGGATGAGACGGGATTCTCGCGTAAGCCCTTGGTCTTCGACGGCACCCGCGCGATAACCATCGAAGAGTCCGAACAGATGACGGGAGTGCTCAAGCGGGAGGTGGCTTCTGACCGCCGGGCGCTGAGCCTCAACCTGGGTCTGCCTGTGAGCATCAACGGCGATGGGGCCGTCAGACTGTGGCGGCGCTCTGGCGGGAACCTGCTTGTGTTGTCAAGAGACGTCGAGACTGCACTGGGAGCCGTCAGCGCTAGCCTTCTCTCAGCGAGTGTGTCAGCGGGCACGAACCTGCAGATGCTTGTGGTGGAGAACCTGGGCATCGATGAGGATGGCGCTGAGGTGCTGGCACAGGTGACAGGATTCCTGCCAAACGCGACCTATCGGCGACGCAAACTCGACCAACTGCTCGGCACCCTGTTCGATGAGGTGCACGAGCGGGTGGAAACCGAGGACTATGGTCGGCAGCGCATCCTGCTTGTGATCAACGGCCTCCAAAGGGCACGTGAGCTCGGCGAAGACACCTACTTCGATCAGACGGACAAGGAATCACCGCGCGGCAAGTTGCGCTCGGTGCTTCGTGACGGTCCGGAGGTGGGTGTCCATTGCCTCGTCGTGGCCGACACCGTGGACACCCTGGACCGCAGACTCGGCGACAGCGCCCTGGCCGAGTTTGGCGCCCGATTCATCACCCAGTGCTCTTCGGTCGCTTCGCAGAGGCTGCTGGCCAGCGAGCGGGGCACGACGCTGGGGAGTACGTACGCCATCATCAGCGAACCGGACGACGATCGTTGTGAGAAGATCCGGCCATTCCCGATTCCGGACGAGTACTGGTTGTCGATGGCATTGGAGGAGCCGTCATGAGTGGACCTGTCGAGTATGACCCGGACGAGTTGGACCGTGCTGCCGGCGCGCTGTCCAAAGCCGCCGAGGTGGCGCGATCCAGCGGGCGCACCGCCCGTCAGTCGATCACCGGGATGCGCCGATTCAGAGGGGCTGAGGCTGACAAAGCGAAGCAGCGCGTCGACGGATACGCCAGAGCGTTGGAGGGAATAAGTCAGGACTTGGAGAACGAAGCCAAGGCGATGCGGCGTCTAGCCCAAGCAGTGCGCTCACTGCCCCGACGGTGAGGTGGCTTGATGGGCTGGCTGAATCTCGAGGACCCGGATGTGCTTCTTGCTTCTGCGTTGCGGGCCCATGCTGTCGCGGCGTCGCTCGAGACTGTCATGCGCTCCAGCGTCGGGGCTGCTCAGGAGGCCGAAGGCGAGGCCCGCGAATCCGTCCAGCGACTGACCCAGGCTGTGTCCAGGGTGAGAACCCAACTCAGCCAGGCCTCTGATGAGAATGTGCAGGCACGACTCCGGGCGGAGTTGTCGGCAGCAGAGAATCGGCTGGCTGAGGGTCAGCGCCTGGCGCGTCTGATCGCCCAAGAAGTCAAGCGTGTCAGTGATCGACGTACGCAGTTTCTCGGGAGGCAGGGCGGACTCGTTCTGGGGTTAACGCAGGCTCAGAAGGAGATGGTGCATGACGTCGACAAGGCGCGCGCCATCCTGGCCGCCGCACCCGCGGGGTCGGTGGCGGGTGGCATATCCACCTCAACGGCAAGCGTTGCGACGAGTCTCCCGACGCCTGCCGGGCGCACCGGCATGTCCCTGGTGAGCCTGGATGAAGTCATCGATCCAATGGAGCATGTGAAGACTCCGATGGATTTCCAGAAGATGTCGCTGTCGGACATGCAAGTGGCCTTGAACCTGCTGGACGCCAAAGTGCTGCGTGCCGTTCAATCCGGGGCGGAACGTGGGGACATGGTGAGCCTCGATGCCGCGGCCGGGTGGTCACAACGTGCTGTGAATCACGCTCGCACCTACGATCTGTTTTTCGGCTCCGATCGCATCGTGTTGTCCCGGGGCGCCTCCGGCTACACCGTCACCAACGGTGCTCACCGCATCTGGCTGGCCAGACGAATGGGGATCACACACCTTCCGGCAACCACTGATGGGCGGTTAGCGACGTGAGGAGCCTGGAGTCATCGGCAGTGAGCGACTGCGCCAGGTCGGTCGACGCTTTGCGAATCTGGGGTTGACCCGGTTCTGTGGACATCGGGTTAAGCGGCTTCTGCCGCGGTGTTGTACTGCTGCTCGAATCGTAGTGGGCTGATGTAGCCGAGCGCGGAATGTCGCCGGCGTGTGTTGTAGACGGTGTTGATCCAGCGGCTGACCGCTTCGATGGCTTCGGCCCTGGTGGCGAAGGTGTGCCGGTCGTAGAACTCGGTCTTCAGCGTCGACCAGAAGGACTCCTGCTGGGCGTTGTCCCAGCACACACCTGTGCGTCCGACCGACTGGCGCACGTCGAGCTCCTGAGCCACCAAGGCGAGCTGCTCGGAGGTGTACTGGCAGCCTCGGTCGGCGTGGAAAATGACCCCGGCGGTCGGCCCGGTGGCCGGGTCTCGGAAGGCCACCGCCCGACGCAGCGCGGTCTCCACCACGTCGGTGTGCAGACTGTCGGAGAACCCGTAGCCCAGCACCTGCCGCGAGCAGCCGTCACGCACCGCGCACAGGTACAGCCAGCCCTCCCCAGTGGCCAGATACGTGATGTCGGAGGTCCACACCCGGTTGAGTTCGCCGGTGTCGAACGTGCGTTGGACCAGGTCCGGGATCGAGTGCGGCGCCTCATCAGCGATGGTGGTGGCCGGGGTCCACGGCCGCGGGCTGATCCCACGAATCCCCTGCTCACGCATGATCTTCGCGACCGTCTTACGCGACACGACCTCACCAGCCTCGCGCAGATCAGCCAGGATCCTGGGGGACCCGTTGACCCCATCGGACTTGTCGTGGAATTCCTTGATCTGCACGGCCAGGCCGGCCCGGCGTAGCGCCAGCGGGCCAGGCTGGGCGTCCAGGCGCTCGGCCCACGCGTAGTAGCCCGACCGCGACACCGCCAGCAGGTCAGCCATCCTGGTCACCGGGAAGTTGGCCTTCTCCGCGTGGATCACCTCGAACGCCTCCTCGGCGCTCAGGTCTCCTTCGCGAAGAAGGCCGCGGCTTTTTTCAGGAACTCCCGGTCCATCCGCAACTGGGCGTTCTCCCTGCGTAACCGCTCCACCTCGGCGCGCTCATCAACATCCAGCGCATCCGGCGGGCTGTCCATCTTCGCGCGTTCAATAGCCACCCAGCGGCCCAACAGTTGTTCCCCGACCCCGATCTCACGGGCCACCTCCGCGATCGTGCGACCAGTGTCAATCACCAGCCGCGCGGCCTCACGCCGGTACTTCGGGGTATACGACTTCCTCTTCGCACCCATGGATGCCATCCTCGTCTGCCGGGCAAAACCGGCCATCAGGATGTCCACCAAAACGGGGCAACCGCAAATCCAGCTGGAGGGGGTTTGGCGGGACCCGTTGGGGCAGCGGGTGGTGGCTGTGTATTGGCTGCCGTGGCTCACCGAGGTCCGCTCGTTGGCCGCCGATCTCAGACAGTCCGAGGCGGTGCTGCGTAATCACTTGGCGGCGCTGCAGTCACTAGCGCAGAGGACCTGCTGACTGCTGATCACTGAAGGGGTGGCGACATGAGTAATGACAACCCAGGTTCCTCAGACTCCTGGTTGAACAGCGGGAAGGGGGGCCGGCCGATTCGGGCTGATGCACCGCCATCACCGGGGCCAGCGAGTCCTCCCCAGCCAAAGCCGGTGACTCCAGCGGTCGACCCCCTGCTACCCAGGCAGTCTCATGAGCCAGAGGGTCGTCGCTCCCGGACGGGTTGGATCGTCGGCGTGGTGGCTGCGGTGCTTGTCCTGGCCTTTGTTGGCGTGCTGGTGAGCCGCAACTCGCAGGTTGGTGGCTCTACTGCTTCGAACGGTGGCGGGGAGCCGATTCAGTCATTCGCCGGCACCTCAGGAGTCTGGTACGGGTCGGCCGACCTGGGTTCTGGCACGGACTACAAGATGACTCTTGCCTTGGAGACGGACGACGACGAACAAGTCCAAGGCATTGTGCGCATGCGCTCGGAGAACAGCGGAAAATCGGGCACCTGGCACGTGCGGGGGACGGCGGCTGGGTCCGACGTGATGGTTGAGCCGGGCGCGTGGATTGGGAAGTCCGAAGGGTGGACCAGAGACGGTTTCACCTTGAACCTCGACGATACTGGGGGACTCTCGGGCACCGCCACGGGCTACAACGACAGCGACGTTGCTCTCGATCAGATCTCGTCAGGCGAGGTGACTCTGGAAACGGTGCGGCAGGACCCCCGCGCGGCCCTTGTCGCCAGCGAGGAGAGGGCCCTCGGGTACCTGCAGGAGATGCGCGGGGAGACCATGGATCAGCGCGACTCGCTGAACTACGAGTGGGTTCCCCAGGTGGGGAGTGGATGTGCGGGTCTCTGGACCAGTCTGGGGCAGCTCACCGCCGGCAGCCTGTTGTCGTCAAGCGCATCTATGGCGACCGATCATGGGGCGATCACCGTTGCTTGGGAAGACGTTGGTGTTGATGCCTCCGAAGCCTGTCCCTCGGAGACAATGTGGGTGATTCTGGTGCCGGAGGGTTTCGAATCGGCAGGCGGCGCTAAGCGCTGGTGTCGGGAGGCGGGTTTCTCCGGTGGGCAATGCGCGGCTCGTTATCTGGTGCCGCGAGGCGAGCGCGGAACCCAGATCGAGTACTTGTAGACCGTCGCGGGCCGAAGCCCCTGCCGTTGCGAACCCTCTCGGTCTAGTTCGGCTTCTCAGCCGTCGCACGCCGCGGGAATGGGAGGCGCCCGCAAGATCTTGACGTCGACCTCGCAGTCAGGGCAGTCGCAACGTCATTCCGGTCTGTGCGGCGGCCTCGACGGGCGACAACTCATCAAGATCCGACAGCAGGTTCGGATCGGCTCCGCTGTCTATCAGGTACTGGGCGACGTCCTGGTGGCGGGCCATGATCGCCGCGACCAGGGCCGTGGACATGAACTCCGGGTGGGCGTAGTCCACATCGACCCCGTGCTGGACGTGGTACTTCACGAGATCGAGATCACCCTCGCGGGCCGCGAGGTAGAAGTCCTTCCAGTTCCCGCCCGACATGACGTACCTCCGCTCTTGGTCGCCTTCCCCGAAGCCGCCCTCGGCTCAGTCAACCACCATGGTGCCCGATGTCATGGTCAAGCGACCTACTCTTCGGCTGCGGCCTCCAGCGTCTTCTTCAACTCAGCCTTCGACAGCCCCGAGGTCCCGCTGAGCTGTGCGTTCTCGGCCTGCTGTTCCATCTGTGTCTTGGTGAGATCCGCCGGTTCCTCACCGAGGTGCTCGCGACGGCTTTCCAGGAAGGCTTGGCCGAGTTTGTCCAGTTCCTCGGACGTCATGTGCTCACGCATGCCCGGAAGCACGCTCGACTCCTCCTCCTCCATGTGGTGGGTAACCGCATCGATGAGTTCGCTGAGCTTGCGGGTGAAGTCCGGCGAATCCGGGTCCGTGGCCGCAACCTCAGCGGCCAGCTGATCAGCCTGCAGGTGTTCCTTCTGGCTGTGCTCGACGTTATCGGCGATCCCCGCTGCAGCAGCCGCCGGA
>JAKOZM010000231.1 GCA_029779995.1 Actinomycetes bacterium | reverse complement strand
CCGGCTTCCGCAGGCTCCGGCCCAGTCAGCGCAGGGCCAGCTGGTGCAGCGTGCCCGCGCAGCCGCCCAACAGATCCACGCCATGGCCGACTGGCCTGCGGACCCGGGCTTGCGCGCTGAGCTGGCGGCCGTGGACACGCAGGCCGAAACCGTGCTGGAAGCCCTGCGGGAACTGGCCGGCCGAGTCACCCTCGTCGACGCGACGCTGCAGTCAGCCAACCCCGCCGGGGTACAGCAGGAAGCGGCGCGGCTCAGTGCCTTGACCGCCGCCGAGTCCGATCCCCAGATGCGTGCGGAGCGGCAGCGTGCTGTGGACGCCGTCACCGCCCAGTCGGCTTCCCTGGCCCGGCTCGCCCGCCTTCGGGAGAAGCTGTTGGCACGAGCGCAGACGGCCGCACTGGACATGGAGGGTCTGGCGGCACGCACCGGTGAGCTGGTGGCCATGGGCACCTCCGCTTTCGAAGGAGACCCCGCCGGCCAGATCCTGTCAGATCTGACGATGAGCCTGGAGTCGGTGCGCACGGGCCTGGCCGAGGCCGACGAGGTCAGTCGTGGGTGGCAGGGCTGACGGACTGCGAGCCGGAGCCGATGACAAGAACCCATTGCACCGTCCCTGCGATGCCTTTTGCGACAGAATGAGGGACAGGAGGGATGCGCGATGCTCAACGACGAGAAAGTTGTCGGCGTCATCACGAACACGGCGCTGCGTGCGGGGTTCATGGGGGCCAGGACACGGACTCACTGCCTGGTCATCACCGACCGGCGGATCCTGTTCGCCCGCCAAACCACGGCCTCGATGAAAGCCCTGAACGAGAAGGCGAATCCTGGCAAGAGCCTGCTGGCGCAGATGGGCGCTGCCGGACAGACCTACGCGCTGCTCATCCAGGGCTACCTGGCGATGTCCCCCGAGGCGATCCTCGCCGAGCACCCTGACAACTTCGCGATCGAAAGAGCGGCTGTCTCCAAGGTGAAGATCAAGACGTCCTCCGGCGGGGAGTCGGGGGTGGCCACTGACACTCTTCTGATCAAGACGTCGGACAAGACCTACAAGCTGACCCTGATGTCGGCGGGGCAGGCCCGGCGCGTCCTCCAGGATGCCGGCCTGCTGCCTGTTTAGAAGGTTCTCGAGTCCCGCTCCTCATGCAGCGACGAGGTAGTGACATACCTCACGTATAGGACTCAGGCGGGCGGGTAGGCGGGCTCGTCCGGCAGCCGAGCGTAGGAGTCCGTCGTGCGACACATATCCAGAATCGTTGCTTCATTGGCATCCCTGGCATTAGCCCTCGCCCTGCTCACAGTCGGCGCGGCCACCTCAGCCAACGCCGCCGAACGACCTGACAGCCTCGGCAAGGACTTCTGGCTCACATTCACGAAGAATTACACGCAGACGCCCACCCTGTCGCTGTTCATCAGCGCACCGCGGGCCACCACCGGCACGGTGGCCGTGCCAGGCCTTGGATTCAGCCAGAACTTCTCCGTGACCCCCGGCACCGTCGAGACCGTGGTTGTGCCGCCGGGCGCTCAACTGTCCCGTGGCAATGCCGGCACGCCGGAGAACGTGGGCATCCATGTGACCGCTGCCGACGAGGTCTCGGTTTACGGCCTGAACCGGATCCAGTTCACCACTGACGCGTATCTGGGCCTGCCCGTGAACGTCCTGACGAATCGTTATGTGGTCCTCGGCTTCCCGGCGCAGTTCTCCCCCAGTCAGTTCGGGTTCGTCGCCACTGAGGACGGCACCGAGGTCACCTACGTCCCCACCGCGAACACCACCTCCGGGGTGACGGCCGGGACACCCAAGACCACCACGCTGAATCAGGGAGAAGCCCTGGCCGTGTCGGCCAACAGCGGTGATCTCTCCGGATCCGTGATCACGTCGACTAAGCCCATCGCCGTGTTCGGCGGTCAGGAGTGTGCCGACGTGCCGGACACCGGGACGCAGTACTGCGACTACCTCGTGGAGCAGATTCCGGGTACGTCCACGTGGGGCAAGTCCTACCTAACCCAGCCTCTGGCCCTGCGGACCAAGGGCGACACCTTCCGCATCGTGGCCGCCGAGGACAACACAGCGGTCGCTCTCAACGGCGCACCACTGGTCACCCTCAACGCCGGGCAGGTGCATCAGCAGAACATCGAAGGCCAGGCCGCGGTCACCGCGGACAAGCCCATCCTGATGGCGCAGTACTCCAACGGGACGACCTTCGACAGCGTGGTCAGCGACCCCTTCATGATGCTCACGATCCCCACCGAACAGTTCATGAGCGAGTACACGTTCAGCACTCCGGCCGCGGGGTTCCCCAAGAACTTCGTCAATGTGGTGACGCCCACCAGCGCCGTCGGAAACGTCACGCTCGACGGGGCGCCGGTTGCCGCCGGAGCCTTCACGCCGATCGGTGCAACAGGCTTCTCGGGGGCTAGTTTGGAACTCAGCACGGGCAGCCACACCATGGCCTCTGATCGGCCGTTCGGCGTGTACGTATACGGCTATGCCACCGACGATTCCTACGGATACCCCGGCGGTGCGGCCTATGCACCCATCAATGACGTGCGGTCCATCGCGCTGACGCCTGCCAGTCAGCAGGTGACGGTCAACACCCAGGCCTGTGTCGCAGCTACAGTCACCGACCAGGACGGCAAGCCACTCGCGGGCATCAACGTCGAGCTCACAGCCACCGGGGTGAACCCGATGACGACCACCGGCATCACGGCGGCCGACGGCACCTTCCCGTACTGCTACAGCAGCGCGACCGCAGGCACCGACACGTTCGTGGCCACGTTCGGGGCGCTGTCAGCGACAGCGACCGTTACCTGGCGGCCGGTGGCGGCCAACCCAACGCCGAGCCCCACCCCGACCCCCACCACCAAACCGGCGAAGGCCAAGCAGCGGCTGCCGATCATCACCAAGGGCGACAAGTCCCCGGCCGTGAGCGCTGGCACCGATGGCAAGGTGGTGTTGATCCGAGGCGTGCGGACCAACCGGTTCGGCAACGTGGTCGTACGCACCCGGTGCCGTCCGCTGGGAGCGTCCGCTGCGGGCGAGGTCAGGTTCTGCAGGGCCTCCGTGACTGCCTCCGGAAAGGTCACGGTGCGCACGACCGGCTACAGCGCGGTGCGAGTCATCGTGCAGGTCCGGGCCGTGCCCAAGGCGGCGCACCGCGATGACTGGCGGGCCAACACCTGGCGCCAGACCTTCCGGGTGCGCCGCTGAGCCCGGGTGCCGGGACACCGTCACCATCGGTGTCCCGGCACCGCAGGCGGCACGACCTCAGGTGAGGTCGCGCAACGCCGGTACGACGTGGGTGCCGAGGCGCTCGATGAATGCCACCGGATCACCCGGGGGCGCCATGATGTGCACCTCGGTGAATCCCAGGTCCGCCAGGGGTCGCAGCGAGGTGATCAGGTGGTCGTCGACGGCCCCGGTCCATAGCAGGGTCTTGCGGATGTCTGTCGGGTCTGTCCCTGCCCGCTGGCAGTGGTCACGCAGGACGTCGAGTTTGTGTGCCAGGGCGGCCGGGTCGCTGCTGGCGTCGGCGAACAGGTTGCACGCCTGGGCGTACTGAGCCACCAGGCGCAAAGTCTTGCGTTCTCCACCGCCGCCGATCATGATCGGCGGGATGCGCAGCGGCTGCGGGGAGTTGACAGACTCGGCGAGTTGATAGTGCCGGCCCTCGTACGGCCCGTCGTTGGGACCCCACATCTGATGCACGATCTGCAGCGTCTCCTCGAGGCGCTCAAAACGTTCGGCCAGCGGTGGGAAGGGCACGCCGTATGCGCGATGTTCGCGCTCGTACCAGGCCGCCCCGATGCCGAGCATGGCGCGCCCGCCCGAGAGGACGTCCAGCGTCGTCACGATCTTGGCCAGCAGCGCCGGATGGCGATAGGTCACTCCCGTCACGAGCAGTTGCAACTCGACGCTCTGAGTCTGCCCGGCCAAGAACCCCAGAGTGGTGTACCCCTCGAGCATCGGGGCCAGCGGCCCGCCGAGGCCAGGTACATCCATCTGCAGGTAGTGGTCCATGACCGAGATGTTGGTCAGGCCGCCCGACTCCGCCATCCGCGCCGACTCGATGAGTACGGACCGGATGGCCGCCGGCCCACCGTCGAAGTCGAAGTTCACCAAGTGCACGCCCACGTCCATGCCTGCAGCCTTACGCGGCGCAGGTGCACCTGGCAAGGGGCCCCCTCGTGATGCTGCACAACCGTGTGGAACCGATGGCTGTCCGACGCAGTCAGACTGATCCGCACCACATGATCATCACGAGACGGCAGCCGATAGTCTGCCGATCTCAAACGAGATTCGGGAGAGACGATGATTCGCACCGTCGCTGTGATCGCTGCATTGGCCACCGTGTCCGCGGTCGTACCCGCAACCGTGGTGCAGGCCGCCACGCCTGCCCCATCCGTGGCCGCTGCGCCTGCCTCTGCGCAGCCGGTCCCGAAGTCCAACCACGTCTCCAAGGCGGGCTTCCCCGCGCAGTGGGTCCAGTACCCGTACCTGGCCAGGGGTGGGAACGGACGGCTGACAGTCGTCGCGAAGGTGTTCGTCGACCCGAAGCGCACCAGCGCCAACAAGGGCCGCAAGCAGGACAAGGTGACGATGCGCGTGGCCGTGGGCAAGAAGAAGTACGCCCATGTGGCCAAGCCGCGCTCGATCGAGGTGCTGCCCGACAGCGCGCTTCTGACGCGCAAGCACACGACGCGCAAGGCCACGCAGGACGGCGTAATGACGTTGCGGGTTCCGCTGTCGAAGAGCGTCTCGAACAAGTTGCGCCAGCGCGGCTTCGCGGGTCAGCGCGCGGCTGTGGCAGTGTCCGTGAGCCACCGCAAGGACACCAAGGCGGGTGGCGCCGACCACGAGGTCTCGCAGGTCAGCGTCGGTCAACTCGTGAAGGGGAAGTGGTCCAAGGCCAGGATCCAGCAATCCACCGCCGCCGCAGCCCAGCAGCTGCGCCTGCTTCGCGGTACTGCTCGCAAGGCCAACGCGGCAGGGGCGACGCTGACCTCCACGCCCGACACGCCCTACTTCAACCTCATCTACGTCCAGAACAACTCACCGTTCCAGCAGCAGGTCACCTTCCAGCCCGTCATCGAGTGCATGTTCGCCGCGAACTACGCCGCCAGCGGTAATCCGGCCCCGCCGCCAGCAAGCCAACAGACCGTGCCCGCCGGTGGCTCGGCGATCTTCTACTACGCCCAGATGCCGGGATTCCAGCCGAACGTTGACTACCCAGCGGGCCTGTATGGCGCCGAGCAGGGACTCAACGCGCCGGGGACACAGGGAACTCTGACCACCGACTTGGTGAACTCCGGCAATGCCGCGGGGCAGAACGCCACCGATGCCGCATTCTCGGGCAGCAGTTATAGCTCTGCGGGGATCATCGGGGCGGTCGCCGCGGCCAGCGTCCGGTTCCTCGTTTCATTCCTCACCGGTCTCAAAGTGGACACCTGCAACGACACCTCGCAGTATCCGCAGCTGTTCGGGGTGAGTTCGGTGGTCACCGGCTTCGGGACCAATGGCGTGTCCGATCCGACGCAGGCATCCTGGCCAGCCACGAACACCTGGGCGGGCAACCCGGCGGCAGGTAATCAAGGCGCGTTCACGGACACTCCGTCAGCCGGCTTCGTCAACGGAACGCTGCAGCAGGCGATGGGCGCACAGACCAACGTCGTCTACTACTGGAACGGTGGGGCACCGGCCCCGATGGTCTCGCCGAACGCCTCGTCGGGTGCCTACACAGGCGGTTCCGCGACCTTCCAGGACGGCCTGATCCAGTACGTGGGCCCGAACCCCGGGAATCCCGCCGGTGACGCCGAGTGCAAGCTGATCGATGGGTCTTCGGGGGCGCAGTACTACTGCGAGTATCAACAGCTGGGCGAGATGTACATCCAGCTGAGTTACCTGACGAATCCGCAGTACAGCTCCGGAATGCTCAACGACGGCAACCCCCCGATCATGACGGCCAGCGTGGACTCGACCGGCAACTACACACTTCGCTGCGACCTGTCGCAGATGACCGCCTCGCTGTCGACGCCGTTCGGCGACGGGGCGCCGACCACGGTCGAGCAGAGCACCCTGACCAACACGGCGACCAACACCGCCGGGCAGCTCCCGCAGAACGCCGACTGGCTGGTCAACTTCTTCGGCGTGACCGCCGACGGGCAGCCGGTCTACATCCAGGAGTCGGTGGCCGATGCCACCAACGGCGTCAACACGCCGTATCTGGCACCGAACGCGGCGAACCAGCCCGTGTCGATCCAGGCCGCCTCCGCAGGGGGCAGCCAAGCAGTGGCCCTGGGGACGGTCACCCCGGCGAACCTGGCGAACATGGTCACTCTGGATGGCACGCCCGCGGTACCCACCCAGTTCGGCTGCACCGCCTCTCCGACCATCAGCCTGCCCGGGCTGAAGGTGAACGCGGCCAACGGCAATCCGATCGCCAATGCGTATGGGAACAACTGGCCGCTGCCCACCCAGTCCGGCCAGGGCTGGCCAGCGGGCTACTACGGCAAGAACACGGCCCCGTTCAACTACAGCTGGCAGAAGACGGTCAACGAGGTGAACGTGACGTTCCAGGGGCCATCGTTGAGCGACATCGTGGCGGCGCCGCAGGGGTAGCCCTCGCCGCGGCGGCGGAAGGGCTGGTGTGGGCGCTAGTGCGTCCTGTGGACCGCCAGAACCGCCAGGTGCCAGCTGAGCGCAGAGTGGACCCATGCAACCAAAGGGGGCACCATGGCAGTCATGGCCACCGGCAACCGGCTCACCCGGGGCGATCTTGATGCCCTTCCCGATGACGGGCTGCGACACGAACTCATCGACGGCACCTTCGTGATGACTCCGGCGCCCGGGGTGGCGCATCAACGTTTCGTGTTCGCCCTCGCCAGGAGTCTGCACACGGCTGCACAGTCAACCGAACTCGACGTTCTCATGGCTCCCCTAGATGTCGTCCTTGGCCCACATGTGGTGCAGCCGGACATCGTGGTGGCCCCCAGAAGCGCGTTCACCGATCGCGATCTGCCCTTGGCGCCGCTCCTCGCGGTGGAGGTGCGGTCGGCCTCGACCGGATGGCTGGACGATGGGCGCAAGCGCGCCCTCTACGAGGAGTCCGGGGTGGCTTCCTACTGGCTCGTCGATCCCCTCGCCCCCTCGATATCGGTGTTGGAACTCTCTGACGGCCAGTACGTACAGGTTGCGGCCGTGCAAGGGGACCACACCCTCGCCGTCACCTCACCAGTTCATGTCAGGCTCAACCCGGCCGAGCTCGCACGCGGGTGACCTGCGACCGTCAGCCCGTGGGCTCAGGCAGTGCATCGTCCGGAGCCAAGCTTTCGGTGAGCGCCCTGAAGATCTGCGTACTGGCGTTTGCATACGACCCGTCTGAGTCGAAGGCCAACGCCTCGTAGGTCGTCGCCACCGAGATCGTGAGCTTGTCCGCGGGCAGGTACCCCGAGGTCGCACCGGTCCCACCGAAGTTCATCGTCTGCGTGATCCATGGTCCGAGCAGAACGACGCCCAGCCCGTAGGAACCGGCCTCGGTGTTCTCCCGACACACCTCGCACCGGCCGGTCGGGTCCGCTTCGCCGAAGCCGATCAGATTTGCGCCCACCTGCTGCTGGTACATCTGCGGCGACACCTGCTCCCCCGAGCCCACGATCGCCATGGACCGGCTGAGGTCGGAGATGGTTGAGGTGAGCACCGCCCCCTCCGCGGTGGTCCATGACGGATTCCAGAACGTCGCCTCCTCATAGAAGCCGACCGATTCCGGAATGTCGAGGAACTGGCGGCGCTCCGAGGAGAAGCTGTGCAGGACGGGCTCGGGTATCGCCGGGGTGTTCTTGTTCGTGCTGGTGCCGACAAGCCCCATCGGTTCGATGACGTACTCCTGCATCACATCGGCCATGGGTTTGCCCGTGATCTTCTGCAGCACCTCGCCGAGGATCACATAGTTCGTATGGGAGTAGGCCCAGTTGGTGCCCGGCTCGAACAGCATCGGCGCGGAGACACCGATGTCGATGAGCCGTGCATTGGTCCACTGCTGAAAAGGATCGCCGTAGTAGTCCTTCTGAAGACTCGGCTGGTACACGTAATCGGCGTACCCGGATGTCATGTTCAGCAGGTTCTTCACGGTGATCCTGTCCGCCTCGGGCAGGTCGGGGAACCACGTCGCCAACGGATCGCCGAGGCTGACCTGGCCCTGGTCCACCAGCTTGGCGAAGATCTGACCGATGTAGGTGAAACCGAACGATCCACTGCGAAAGTGCATGTCCACTGTGGCCGGCACGCCGGTCATGGATGTCCCCATGGCGCCGCTGTAGATCTCCTGACCGTCCTGGGTCACCTGCACGATGAGGGCCCGCAGATTGTGCTTGTCGATGGCCTCCCGCGCGACCGTCTCGATCCGGGCTGTCATGGCGGGATCCGGTACCGGCGATGCGGACTCCGAGGGCGCCTGCTCGGCGCCTGCGTTGCTTGAGCATGCCGCCAGCAGCGAAACGGCCAACGCCGCAAGTAGCAGACGGGTGGTGCGGCTGTGTCCCACGGCACTTCCCTTCGGTCAGGAGAACCCCCGCTCTCAAACCGTCACCCTAGTGCGGCTCTGCTGACCAGAGCGGATCATGGATGACGGCTCGGGCAGCGGGAGCCTCCCCGGCGGTTTTCCCGCACGTTCGGGAAGAGATTGGGCACTTGTCGTCACGACATGCCGGACCGCATCGCAACAACCGCCCAAGCGCTGCGCTGCGAAGCCACCTCGCGCAGACGGTGGGCGGAATCGAGCGCGACGGTCACAGCACGGACAGCCCGATGGGACCTGGGTTGAACGCCACCTCCCACTGGAAACCATCCGGATCCGCGAAGTAGCCGGAGTAGCCACCCCACTGCCTTTGCTGCGCCCGGGATACGGCGGCGCCTGCCTCCCGTGCCGTCTGCAGGACGAGGTCCACGTCACTGGGTGTGGCCACGTTGTGCGCCAGGGTGAACGGGAGCCGACCCTGGCCAAGGTCGATGGGGCCCAGCTCCGCCTCGGCCGCTTCGTGTTGCCATAGGGACAGCATGAGTTTCTCCGCGACCCGGATCATGAGGACCTCACCCGCGGCGTCCAGTTCGGCGCTCCAACCGAGTCCGTGCAAGTAGAACTGTCGGCTACGGTCGAGATCGCGAACGACCAGGGTCACGAAGCTGATGCGTTGCTCCACGCTCGTGACCATACAGCGCGGCAGCCGCGGCAGATGCCGCATCATGTCGACTTCGGCCCATGCGTGCCCACCGGAATTGCGACCCAGTCAGAGGTCAGTGAGCCGGATCCGCTGGGGTGACGCCGAGCCGACCCGCGTTACGATCCCCTCGCATTCCAGGTCCACCTTGATGAACCGGATCCAGTTCGTGAAGCGACCGCTTGGAAAACGAGGATGGCCCGCCAACTCCACCCCCGCGATCTCGATCAGCGTCTTGAGCAACACCCCGTTGCCCTCATCGAGGTCCGTGAGGGTGTCCAGAACAAAGGCGCGCAGTACGTCGTACTGCTCACGCTCGATGGTCCAGGTCTCATAACCATCGGGACGTACCGCGCTGCGCAGACGACGGCGACCTGGCGGGTGGATGGGGTCGTGGCGCGCCTGCGACTGGTTCACACTCAACCCACGTACAGGCAGAACGGATGGCCTGCCGGGTCGAGCAGCACGCGGACGTTCTCCTGCGGTTGGTACGCGGGTACCTGCGCGCCCAGGCTCACGGCCCGATCGACCTCGGCCTGGAGATCGGAGACCTCGAAGTCCAGATGCATCATCATGGTTGGCTGCCCAGGCCGACCTGGCCACACCGGGCGCACATATCTGGGGTCGTACTGGACGTTGAGGTAGGCGACGCCCTCCCCCTCGTCCAGGGAAGCGTCCGTCTCGGCGAGCCGGTGGATACGCCAACCCCGCAACTGGGCGTAGAAGTGAGTCAGCGTCTCGACGTCGTCGGTGTCGAGCACCACTCCCCACCAGTCGCGGCGCTCCCAGCGATTCTGATCCACCTTGGGATCGTGTCAGGGTGCGACCACACCCGCAACAACGCCTGGGTCACGACCAGGCGTCTGGAGCCTAAGTCTGCCCGAACCGCCGGTGCGGCAAGTGGGTGGCGGGCTCAGAACTACATCAGCTGGTGCCGAAAACCTCTCAAGGGAGGGTCGCCCACTTCGGAGGCACCCTCATGAACGCAGGGGGGCCCATGAACACCGCCACACGTATCCTCACGACCATGGGAGCGGCCTTCACGGTGGCTGCCGGCCTGTCAGTGCCCGCAACGCCAGCAGCGGCGGACGGCTATCGGTTGGCGATCGAAGTCGATGGCGACACGATCAGCATCGTTGATGGACCTTCGGTCCGGCTGCTCGGGTACGACACCCCGGAAGAAGGGCAGTGCGGATACGCGGAGGCGACGGCAAGGATGGCGGCTCTGGTCCAGCGGCCCGTGAAGTTGTACAACAAGAGCGGAAGAGACGCCTATGGACGCGTCCTGGCCTATGTCAAGACCCGCAACGGACGTGACATCGGATCGGTCATGCTGCGCCGCGGACTGGCCGTCGCACGTTATGACCGCCTCGATGGCTACGCGTGGCATCCGAAGCAGGACCTGTACCGCACGCTGGACAGCACAAACGGGGAGATCGTCTGCGATGAGCCAGACCCGGAGCCGGCCTACGTACCTACCCCCGTGCCAACGTTCATCAACCCGGTAGTACCGCCCGCTTCTGTCAACTACGAAAACTGCGACGCCGTCCGCGCGGCAGGAGCGGCACCCATCTACATCGGCCAGCCCGGGTACGGGCCGCACCTGGACCGCGATGGTGACGGCGTCGGCTGCGAGTAGCACAGCACCCTGCACCCCCGACCGCATCCCCGACCCTCGGTGTGTGGGCTCACGACGCTCTCACTGGAGATGAGTGGCGACCTCCGTGGCGGGATTCACGCCCGTGACACTCCTGCATGTCGCCGACTTTTGTGGTTGTCAGGCGCAGGCGTCCTTGGGCAGGCCGAGTCGCTTGTGCACGATCTTGCGCGCTTTCACAAACGCCTTGATCTCCGCCTTGAGGGGCGCGGAAATGTCCTTCTGCAAGGCCTTGAGCAACGTCTGGTACTCCTCGAATGAGCCCGCAGCGGCAAGCGTGTAGTTCGCGCCGGCCTGTGTCAGATCCAGGTCAGCCATAGCGGGCATGTAGCTGGCCACGTTGGCTGGCCACGGCCGCTTGGGATGTCCCAGTTTGGCGGCCGTGCGTAACTGCATGTCTCCGGTTTCCATCAGTGCTGCCTGTAGCGTTTCCCAGTTCACCACTGGGGCTTTTTCGACCTTCTCCAGCACCACGAAAGTCTCGTTGAGCGGGCACACGGCCTTCCTGAAGACGCCGCGTGCCTGACTCGGTGACATCGGCTGCTGTGAAGGTCCGCTCGCCGCGACCGCTGGTGTTCCCACCAGGAGTGCACCACCGACCAGGACCGCTACTGACTTCGCCCTTCCGTTCATTACCCCTCCTCTTCCCCTGCCCTAAACGCTACGCGTCCACGGCAACCCAGCCGGGATCTCAGACTCGAATTCCCACTAATGAGGTGTCTTACTTCAGTTATCGCTCACCACTGCCGATAACGGCGCCGTCGGCAGATATCACGCGGACAGGCGTTGCCATCCGCAGGGAGGGATTCCAATGAAAACGCACACAGTGCTCCGTGGGGGCGCGGCCGGCGTCCTCGTCCTTGCCAGTCTCGTAGGAATGAGCAGCGCTCAGGCAGCGGGGAAGACGGCGATCGACAAAGGCGGGGCGTACTGCTTCCAGTACGGTTCGACCGCTCTGGGCGGGACCAGGATCGTGCTCTCGCTGGACGTCGACGCGGCTGATCACGTGACCAAACAGAAGCTCTGGTGGGCCAGCGGCATCGAGAAGGCGACCAACGCCGACGTCGCAACACAGAACTATGTGAACAACTTGAGCGGCACGGCCACCTTGGCCAAGCCGAACAACGGCCGCCCCGGCGCGAAGTTGCTGCAGCTCGGCCTGACCGGAACCAGTTTTGGC
>JAKOZM010000208.1 GCA_029779995.1 Actinomycetes bacterium | reverse complement strand
GGTGCCGGCTCACACTCGGGGGCCTATCTGCCCGGTGAATATCTGATCAGTGCCGCCGTCCCGCTGCCGGGCTGGCTGAACGCGGTGCGTCGACAGGTACTGCGGATCCTGCCCTGGTACAACGACGACGCCTCGGGAGTGGTCGGGATCCCGTACATCGACTACAAGCGCGGCGACGGCTTGAGCGTGGGTGTGGATCAGGACCGGCCGTGGACGGCCGTCCTGGTGGACGACGAAGTGGAGTGGGTGCGCGACTACCGCGGCTTGTGGGGGCTGGACACCCAGGATGTGTTCGGCGGTGAGCGCGCGCCTGCTGGCATGCGCTATGAGCGCAATGGCCGGGTGCGGCAGTCCTGGGCCCAGCCGCTCGCGTGGGCGGGCCTGGACAAGGAGGCGCCCACCGAGGCGTGGGCGATGGCCGACCTGCAGACCGCGGTGGGGGTCGTGCAGACACGGCTGGCCGCTGTGGACGAGTCCTTGCAGGACGCCCGGGAGGCGCTGCGGGCGGCGCGGGCCGCAGAGCGCGCCCAAGGTATTTCACCCCAGCGCCCCAGCCCCCGCGCCCAGGAACTGCAGGTGGCCGTCTCCGACCTGCGCACGGAGCAGGCCACTTTGCGCCAGCAGTTGGAGGGGATCGAATCGGGCATCAGCGACCGCCCCTTGCCGACGGAGCCGGTGCACGCCCACCTCCGGCACCGTGCCACGCCAATCACTCAGGCGGACACGGTGCGCGGCAGGCTCCTGCGGGTATGGTCGGCGGCTTCCGCATCGGTGATGCTGGCCGCACTCGGGGTGTTGTTGCTGGCCGGTCATTCCGGCCTGATCGCTCCGGTGCTGTGGATCGCGGTGGCAATGATTGCCATCGAGGCGATCCTGCGCCGACGGTTCCTCAGTCTGTTGACCGCAGCCCTGATCACCGGGGTGTTCGTGCTGTTGCTCTATGCCCTGTGGCTGATCGTCACCGGCAACCTGCGTGTGGGGATCGGAGCTCTGCTGATCGTGGCGGCCCTGTACATGGCCGTGCAGACGGCGCGGGAAGGCATCCGCACCCGCTGACCTCTCCGGTGCTATTCGGCGAGCATCCGGTAGATGGTCTTGCGGGCCTCGGCCAGGGCCTGCGCCGCTGCCGCCAGGTGCTCGCTGTTGGCCGACTGCCCCACCTGCCACACGGCCGCGCCGAGTTGGCGGGCCTGCGACCAGAGTTCGTCGGTCTCTTCCGAGTCCTCATCGGAGCGTGCCCAGGGCTCTCCCCAGGATTCGCGCTGCTGCTCTACGAGGGCCTTGCCGGCCGGCGTGAGGGCGAAGATGTTCTTACCCTCCTGCTTGGTCGGGCCGACCAGACCCTCCTTGGCAAGGCGCTTGAGGACCGGGTAGACAGAACCGGGGGAGGGCCGCCAGCGGCCTTCACTGCGCTCGGTGAGTTCGGTGATGATCTCGTAGCCGTGTCGAGGCTGCTCGTCGAGCAGTAGCAGGATCGCGAGCCGGACGTCCCCGCGGTCCCGGCGGGCCCGCGGGGGCGGGCCGAAGGGGCCAGGGCCATAGCCGGGGTGACGGCCGTGGTGGCGTTTGCCAGGTCCGGCCATCATCAACATTGGGTTTCGCATGGAATGTGCGTACATGTGGGTTTCTCCTTGTCGCGTGTCGCGAATTCTCGCGATGCAGTAACGATATATCGTTATAGGCGACATGGCAAGGTCGGGCACGGATAGTTGCGCATTCCTGCAGGCCTTCCAGGACTAACCGCGCAAAACAGGCATTGGGTCGGCACTTCGCCGCACCAGGTCTGCCCGTCACCGGGAAACGAAGGAGCCCGCGCCGGCGGCAAGCGACAACGAATGTCAGTCCTTGCGCACTCGGTCGAGGCGTGCAGCAGCCAGCACGGCGCTGGGCCGACGGGACAGAGAAGGTAGACCGCGCAGAAGATGGCCGCGACCAGGAGCGTCGGAAGGGAAGCGGTGTCAGCCGGTGACGATGCGCCCGGCGCCGGCGAACCGGGCGCGGTAGTAGCCCATGTTGATGCTGTCAATGCGAACCCCGGTGCGGGGATTCGTCGCGTGGATCATCTTGCCCTTGCCGATGTACATGGAGACGTGCTGAGAGCCGCGCGCGCCATAGAACAGGAGATCCCCGGGCATCAGGTTGCTGCGGCTGATGCGCTTGGCCCGCTGCATCTGCGCCCCCGAGTAGTGGGGCAGCGACCTGCCAGTCGCCTTCTTGTACACCCACATTACGAAGCCAGAGCAGTCGAAGGAGTACGGGCCGGCGGCACCCGCGACGTACCGGCTGCCGCGCTTGGTCAACGCCACCCGCACGAGACTGGCCCGCGCCCGGCTGGCACGTTCGGCGCGCGACACCGCCCCCTGTGCGCGTTGCTCGGCTGGGCGTGCGGCGGCCTCCCGGGTCACCGCGGTGTCGACAGCGACTGCCGGTGCGACGCTCAGGACCATGATGCCGCTGAGCAAGGCAACAGAAAATCGGGCAGGCGTGACAGCCATGAAGGGGCTCCTTCTCATTCCGCCTACCGAGTTAGCTGACGGGCTCGAGTCAGAGAAGTCCTCTACCGCATGTGCGGATTCGCCCCAAACTACTTGGGTCCCCGGCGCACCTAGAGTGCCTCGGCGGGCCAGTCCGTTCCCGGGCTTTCCAGGAGCTGCGGATCTGGCTACTTGATTCGACCGTACCCGAGGTCACCGGCTTGTGGGACCTGCCTGTGGCGTGACGTGGCTCACAGGGCGACTGTCCACACGCCCACTACTCAAAGGGCGTGGGGTCGCCTGCGCCATACCGCTCGATCACGGGGTCGGCCTCCGAAAGGTCGATGACGGTGGTCGGCTCGGTACCGGTGGTGCCATCGATCACCGCGTCCAGGGAGTGGTCGAGACGCTCTTTGACCTCCCAGCCGTCACTCATCGGGTGCTCGTCGCCAGGCAGCAGCAGAGTGCTGGACAGCAACGGCTCGCCGAGGGTGAGAACCAACTCCTGGGCCACCGGGTTCGGGGGGATACGGACCCCGACCGTGCGCTTCTTCGGACTCATGAAGCGTCGCGGCACTTCCCGGGTGGCGGGCAGGATGAACGTGTAACTGCCCGGGGTGTGGGCCTTGATAAGGCGGAAGACCGTGTTGCTGACGACGACGAACTGGCTGAGCTGGGCGAAGTCGTGGCATACCAGGGTGTATTGGTGGCGGTCATCGAGATGCCGCAGGGCCTTGATGCGCTCGACGCCAGCCTTGTTCCCCAGGCGACACCCCAGGGCATATCCGGAGTCGGTGGGGTAGGCGATCAGCGCATCCTGCAGGAGCATCTGCACGACCTGGTTGAGCAGGCGGGGCTGCGGGTTCTCAGGGTGTATGTCGAAGAAGCGGGCCACATGCCCACGCTACGGCGCAACCCGGGCCCGTGCCCAGTCACTGCAGGCGGTAGCCCATGCCACGAACCGTCGTGATCGCACCATCGCCGACCTTCTTGCGCAGGTACCTGATGTAGACATCGACGACGTTCGAGCCCGGATCGTAGTCGTAGCCCCAGACGCCGTTCAGCAGTTGCTCGCGGCTGAGTACCTGGCCCGGATGGCGCAGGAACATCTCCAGCATCGCGAACTCCCGGGCAGTGAGGTCATGCTCCTGGCCGCCCACACTGACCCGCCGGGTCATCAGGTCGAGGCGGATGCCGGCATGGCTCACACTGTGCGCTGCGGCCTCTCCCACCGGCCGGATACGGCGGCGCACGCGAGCGAGTAGTTCATCGAAGGAGAAGGGTTTGGCCATGTAGTCGTCGGCCCCCATGTCCAAACCGGTCACCGTGTCCTGCACGGAGTCGCGCGCTGTCAGGACCAGCACCGGCAGTGAGCTCCCGCTGCCGCGCAGCGTTTCGAGCACCTCGAAGCCGTCCTTGCCAGGCAGGCCGATGTCCAGGATCAGCAGGTCCACCGGCTCGTGCAAAGCGATGTGCAGGGCGTCGTCGCCATTGGCGCTGTGGGTCACGGTGAAGCCGTTCGCGCGCAGCCCCTTCATGATGAAGGACGCGATGCGCGGGGAGTCCTCAGCCAGCAGGATGTGGGTCATCGCGGCACCAGACTGCCGACCACCGCGGGTAGCAGCAGCCTCATTTCGGCTCCTCCCAAGGCGCTGTCGCCGATCTGGAGGCGGCCGTGGTGGGCCTGGGCGATCGCCGTCACCAGGGCGAGGCCCAGGCCTGCGCCTTCGGAGTCCAGCCCCCGTCGGAACCGCTCGGTGACCGCCTCCCGCTGATCGGCGGGGATCCCCGGCCCGCTGTCACCCACCCACAGTTCCACCTCGTCGCCGCGGATTCGGCCCCCGATGATGATCGGCATGCCAGCACGGGTGTGCCGCACGGCATTGTCTGCCAGCTGCAGCATCGCCTGGGTGATCCGCTGACGGTCCACCTCGACGTGGGCCACGGTCGAGACCAGTTCCCACCGGCGATCCCCCAGGGCGCTGGCCTTGACCAGGATCTCGTCGAGCAGGGCATCGAGGTCGCAGGGTTCGGCCCGCACGAAGTCGGGCTGGTTGGCCTTGGTCAGGGTCTGCAGGTCATGCACGATGCGGTTCATCCGGGCCAGCTCGTCGAGCACCAGGGCCAGAGTCTGCTCCCGCTGGACCGGGTCGTCCTCGAGAAGTTCCAGGTGGCCCTGCACGATGGTCAGCGGGGTGCGCAGCTCGTGTCCGGCGTCGTCGATGAACGCCCGTTGGGCAGCGAAAGCACCCTCGAGGCGTTCCAGCATGTCATTGAACGTGCGGGCCAGTTGTGCCACCTCATCGCCCTGGGCGTCCTGTACCGGGATGCGCAGGGAGAAGTCGGTCTCGCTGATCTGCTGGGCGGTGCGACGCATATGCCGCAGCGGTGAAAGGACCCGCCCGGAGACGAACCAGCCCAGGCCGGCCGCCAGCACCAGAGCGCCCAGCCCGATCGCCGCGAAGCGGCCCATCACATCGGCCAGCCCCGAACCCTCCAAGTCGGCGAAGATCCCCACTACGAAGACGCCCTGAGTGCCGGCGGCTTCGACGGGGACCGCGACCCAACGCACGTCGCCGGCAGCTGTCTGCAGGTTGCCCAGCGTCACGTCGCGCACGCTCCCGACCTCGGCCAGCAGAGCCGGGTCGAGGTCGATCCTGGCCGGCGGATCATCAGTGCTGCGGTACTCGACCTGCCCGTCGATCATGACGAACATGGTCTCGTTGGGGTCGGGAATACTGCGGTCGATGTGCTGCTCGAGCAGGGAGCGGACATCGGTGAAGGGTGCGCCGCTGCGCTGATCCACTCCCTGCTCGGCGGTGAGCTGCAACTCCGACACCTCACCGAGCAGTTCGGTGTCGATGCGTTCATCGAGGCGGTTGATGAGCAGCGACCAGGCCGCCACCCACGAGATGACGAGGACGACCAGGACCGGAGTCAGCACCCAGCCCAGAATCCGGACCCTGGTCGAACCTCGAATCGTGCGCATGTATCTATTGGACTACGTAGTCGAAGTCCTCGGTCACGGTCTCGCCCTCTTCATCCACCATCATCGTGTCCGACTGGGGGTCGAAGCGGCCGTCGCCGTCATCGAGGTGGAGCGTCGCGAGGAGCTCCTGACTCGTCGCCACGGGGGGCTGCAGCGCGACCGTCACGGGCTGCGTCCGCGGGGAGACCTGCTTGGTGCCCAGCACGTTTCCCCCCAGGTCGCTGACGACCAGCCACGCCGGGCCCCGGCCCAGCATGACTGAGGTCACAGTCACCTCTGTTCCATCGCCCCACTGGTCCTCGACCTCGAGGTCAGCGATGGAATCAGCGGCCGGATTGGTCGGCATGGGCGCTGTGGCCTCCGGTAGCACGATGGCCTCCGAGGGCACCGACGACTGTTCACTGACGGGGGCAGGGTTGTTGGCGCAGGCAGTTGTGGTCAGTGCAGCGGCCGCGATCAAGGCGACTCTAGATACCGAGCTTGACACGGCACACCTCCCCGTTCGGGCCGGTCGCGCGGCCGATGAAGCGGTCCTTGCCGGGCCGGTCGGCGACCTGCTGCATCACGTCGAGTTCGCCTTCGTAATCGGCGGGGCGCTGTGTGCGCAGAACGGTGTTGCCGTTGTGCTTGATCCGCACGTTCCACGACCGGGCAGGGGTGGCGTTCTCGATGTCGAAGTCCACGTCGATGCGGTTGAACTCCTTCTCCAGCGACAACGTGGCGAAAGCCATTGCGCTGCACTGCTTGGTCTTCTCGCGTTCGACTTCGAACGCCTGCGCCGGGGTGGCAGCGATGAGCGCTCCTGCGGCGACAGCGGAAGTCGCCAGGACTGCGGCGGTCTTCTTCATGATCGTGTCCTTTCTGTTCGGGTGGACACTTCACAGAAAACCGTCTTGACATGAAACGGTGATGAAACGACTATGAGAGGTCTCTCATCCCTGGCTCGCGGCCTTGTCCTTGCGCCGTCGGTTGAGCCGGCGCATGACGAACACCGCCAGCGAGGCCCCGATCAGGGCGTAGATGAGGTTGTTGGCGGTGTCGATGTGTGCCTCGATGACGTGGTACTGGGTGCCGAGCAGCCAACCGCCGCCGATGAGCAGAGCGTTCCACAACGCCGACCCGACCAACGTCAACACGGTGAACCGGGCGAAGGGCATGGCCGCCACGCCCGCAGGGATCGAGATGAGACTGCGGACGCCCGGGATCAGGCGCCCGATCAGCACGGCCTTGTCGCCATGGTCGGCAAACCAGCCCTCGGCGCGGTCCACGTCGTCGGCGTCGATGAGCGGGACGATCAGCATGGCCCGGCGCGTGCGGTCACGGCCGAACGCCCGGCCGGCGCCGTACAGAATCCAGGCTCCGATCAAGGAGCCCAACGTCGCCCAGAACATCGTCAGTGGTCCCGAAAGGTCCCCGAAGTAGATCAGGGCGCCGGCGGCGGGCAGTACCACTTCGCTGGGGATCGGTGGGATCAGCGACTCGAGCAGGATCAGCGAGCCCACGCCGATCTCCCCGAGGGTGTCGATCGTGCGCAGGACAAAACCGATCAGGCCGCCGCCATCCTCCGGGATGGAGATAGAGGTGAAAAGCACTTCCCCATTGTTTCAGGCGGGCCGCAGAGTGCTGGCAGGCAACCCGGCTGCCCGGCCTGCCGGAGGGCACCGGCCAGGTCACCCCTCGGAGATGACGCGGGCAGGCTGGGCACCCGGGCAGACTGCGAGCAACGGGTGTCCCGCTGACCGGCATAGTGCCTGCTGACGGTCGGTGGGGCACCCGCATCGTGTGGTCCGCACGTGCGACTGATGTGCAAGGTTAAGACATGCGCAGATTCCGGCAGGTCGACGTCTTCGGTGCTCAGCCCCTCTTGGGTAATCCGGTGGCGGTGGTACTCGATGGTGATGGCCTCACAGACACCCAGATGTTGCGTATCGCCCGCTGGACAAACCTGTCGGAGACGACATTCGTCCTTCCTCCGACGCAGCCTGCGGCTGACTATCGGGTGCGGATCTTCACACCCGGTCAGGAGTTACCCTTCGCCGGACATCCGACTCTTGGCACATGTCACGCATGGCTGGAGACCTCCGGTCACAGCGGTGATGAGGTCGTGCAGGAATGTGGCGCTGGCTTGGTGACCATCCGGCGCGGGGAGCGGTTGGCGTTCGCCGCCCCACCGGTCATTCGCAGCGGCCCGGTGGCCTTACCCGACCTGACGCGCATCGCGCAGGTGCTCAACATCTCCGCCGACGAGATCCAGGACGCGGCCTGGGTGGACAACGGGCCTGGCTGGGTGGCAGTGCGCCTGGCGTCGGTGGACAGGGTGCTGCAGGTGCGTCCAGGAGATCTGGACGGACTGTTCATCGGGGTGGTCGCGGCGGGTCCTGAGGCGCTGGAGGTCCGGGCCTTCTTCCCGGCGAACGGTGTCTGCGCGGAGGATCCGGTGACAGGATCGTTGAATGCGTCGCTGGCGCCCTGGCTGACGGAATCGGGCATCCTGTCCTACCCCTACGAAGCCAGACAGGGCCAGGTGCTCGGCCGCGACGGGCGGGTGCATCTCTGCGCTGACAAGCAGGGGACGGTGTGGGTCGCGGGCGCCACCAGCACGGTGATCGCCGGCGAACTGGCTGTGCCCTGACCTACGTCAGCCGGTAGGTGCGCGTCGTGCGGTAGGCCAGGAACGCTGGGGTGGCAGCTGCCCTCAGCGTCACGGTGACGCGACCCTCGGCCTTGGTGCGGACCGCCACGGCGCCGTTCTTGCTCTTCACGGCCTTGCCGGCTCCCGTCACCGTCACCTTTACCCGCTGCCCCCCCCGTCGTGACGCAGGTGTTGTGCAGCAGCGGTGTGGTCTTCTTGGCGCGCAACGACTTGGGCAGCGCCTTACATGACACGGGGGTCTGTGGCACGGGGACGATCTGGGCCGGAACTTCCTTGATCACCTCAACCGGTACCTCCTTGATCACCTCAACCGGTACCTCCTTGACCACCTCGACGGTGTTCGGGAAGAGCGTCACCTGGCCGTCGCCGGCGCTGGTCTGGATGTTGTTCGCGAGGTAGGACCCGGTGACCCACACGGAACCTCCCGCGGCAGTCGTGAATGCGGTCGCGTTGCTGACCACGGCCGAACGGGTCACTAGGACGGCCGTTGTGGTGCCTGCGGTCGGGGCCGTACGGATGGCCGAGCCGCAGGAGTTGCTGATGACTGACGAATCCACGACCACCCGCGGGTTCGAGGCACTGGGCACGATGTCCAGCCCGGATGAACTGAATCCCGAGATCGTGGAGTTCTCGAGATGCACCGACCGCGCGTTGAGGATGCGCACACCGATGGCTGCTGGGTAGGAGCATCCGGCAGCTGCGTTGTCTGCGCCAACAATCTCAAGGTCACGCAGGACGACACTCTCCACCGCGCTGACATCCACGGTGATCGCAGTTCCCGCGGCTGCCCGGATGGGTCCCGAGACCCGGCTGCCATCGATCGTTATCGGTTTCGTCACCGTGAAGGTGCCTAACTCGGCGCCGTCGAGCACATTGATCTGGCCCCCGGATTGCGTCTTGGTCATGGCACCCGCAATCGTCTTGCACGCGGCGGTGCGCGAACAGGGATTCGCGTCCGAGCCCGTACCGGACACCCAGGTGCGGGTCGCCCCGGCCGATGGCACCAAAACACGGGGATTGCTCACGGGCGTGTTCGCGATGAGTCGGTTGCTGGGGTCGCTGACATCGATGCTGCCACCGGTGATGTCGAGGTCCTGACCGTTTCCGAACAGCACGGTGCCCTGTGCCCGAACGGTGCCCCCAGCCGTGGCTGCGATCCCCACCGCGTTGAGGCTCAACGTACTGTCGATGAGATCGACTCTCGCAGTCACGCCGGCGGTGGGCGCGACCCGCAAGGCGGGACCACAGCCGTTGCGGATCACCGAGTCGGTGATAACCACATTCACGGGGTTGGCTGTGGGTGCCACCAGTACACCGGCCGTCACTGCGAGATTGATCCGCGCATCCTCGATCTGTACCGAACCCGCCGAGAGTATTTGGACACCGTGGACCATCGTCGGTCCACAGGGCACGTTCGCCTGTTGCCCTCCGGTCATTTCCAAGCCCCGGAGCACGATCCTGTCGGTGGCCCCAGCATTGACCCGCACCGCAGTCACACTCGAGGCCAAGGCGCTCCCCAGGGCGCCCGACGCGTCAATCGTGATGGACTTGGTGATCGTGACAGCCCCAAAGCCGCCGGGGTCCAGGACGCGGATGACCCCGCCCTCGGTCGTCTTGCTGATCGCACCCGCGAAGGTCTTGCACGGGGCCGTGATGGTGCAAGGGTTCACGTCGTCGCCGACGCCGGAGACCCACGTCTCATCGGCGGCCAGCGCGGGGGTCGTCAATAGCGCCGACAGGCACGTGGCAACGGCGGAGATCACGAGGGCGCGTTTGAGCATGGTTCACCGTAGCCTCCGTCCGGCGACCGGTGGAAGCGCTGTGATCAAATCGTGCCGAGGTGGTCAGTGTGACCGAGACTTCGCGCGGTAGAGCCGCTCATCGGCGCGTTGCAGTGCCTCGTCGAAGGGCTCGTCCGGCCCCCACTGCGTGGCGCCCGCGCTCCACGGATGGTCGCGGCCGGCGGCGCCCAGGCGTTCGAGGCACTGCGCCGCGGAAGGACAGTCCGGCATCACGACTACGAACTCATCGCCGCCAAAGCGGGCGAGCACATCGGTTCTGCGCAGGCTGTTCTGCAGCAGGCGTGCCACGTCGGTCAGGTACCGATCCCCGGCGACATGACCGTGCGTGTCGTTGTAGGCCTTGAACCCGTCGAGGTCGATCAGGGCCAGAGTCGTCGGCGTCTCCCGGTTCAGGTACCGAGTGGCCAGGGCGAAGCCCGTCCGGTTGAGGACACCTGTGAGGGCATCCGTGGTGGCCTGTGCACGCAGTTTCCGGACGAGCACCGCGACGAACCCGGAGGTTGAACCAGTGATGAGAACGATGATGACGAGGTAGACGACAGTGATGGATGAGGAGGTGGGCAGCATCGCGACTCCGTAGGTCGCGCTCATGATGATCAGGGCGAGCACGTAGCGGCGCAGCGGGAGGAAGTAGGCCGCGAAGGTTGCGAAAAGTACGAGTAGGTAGCCGGTGAGAAGCCGGCCCTCCAGAATGTCGGTGAAGCCGACGGCGGCGAACGAGCTGACCGAGGTGACGTAGATCGCCAGATCCAGACCCCACTCGTGCGGAATCCGCGGCAGGCCGAACCAGACCACGAGTGCCATGGCGGTGTACGCCACAGCGCCGATGAGGTCGAGACGCTGCAGGTCTGGGCGGTCACTGGGCAGGATCACGAACAGCATGCCGGAAACAGCCCCCACCAGCAGCAGCCCGGCCAGAACACGAAAGGGAAGCGGAGGCGCGTGCCGAGGGCTCAAGCCCCGCATGATCTTTAGTCTAAGCGATAGGTCAGGATCGGAGCCCATGCGCATCTGGCCACCCGCGCTTAAGATCCACCTTGTGGGCCAGTGCGACTATCTCGGGGAATGGCTGCGCCTGTGGAATGGAAGGCTCGACCTGATCGACGAGGTGATCCATCCGCAGTTCGTCGCACACAATCCGAGCAGTCCCAAACTCGGACGCGAGCAGTTGCGCGAGATCATCTCCAAGCTGCGAGCCCACTTCGATGTGTTCTCGGTCAAGGCCGACCTCGGGCCTGTGGTCCAGGGCGATCTGGTGGCGGGCAGGTGGATCGCCGTGGCCGTGAGTGCCGGCGAGGCGAGTCACTGGGTGGGCCAGAGCATCTTCCGCATCCTCGACAACCAGATCATCGAGCACTGGGAGGTCAACGTGCAATTGCAGGGGGTGCCGTTCGACCTCTCCGGGATCAGCCCTGCGCTGCGGCCTTGATCTTCTCGGCTTGCGCGGTCGGCATCGGTTGGTAGCCGATGTGACGGCGGGTGAAGTGTCCCGTGCCGTGGGACATGGAACGCAGATCCACGACGTAGCGGGTCAACTCGATCTCGGGGACCTCGGCGGTCACCTTGGCGAAGCCACCACCGGCCGAGTCGGTGCCGGTGAGCCGGCCCCGACGGATCGACAGGTCGGTCATGACGGCCCCCACGTAGTCGTCGGGCACGACGACGGCAATCTCCGCCACCGGCTCGAGCAGCGAGACGGGGGTCTTGGTGGCGGCGTCCTTGAGGGCCAGCGATCCCGCGGTCTGGAACGCCATGTCCGAGGAGTCGACGCTGTGGGCCTTGCCGCCGACCAGCGTGACCCGGATGTCGGTGACCGGGTACCCGGCAGCAATCCCGCGGTCCATCTGCGCCCGGACACCCTTCTCCACGCTGGGGATGTACTGCCGCGGTACGGCGCCACCGACGACCTTGTCGACGAATTCGAAGCCGGTGCCCTGCGGCAAAGGCTCGATCTCGATCTCACAGACGCCGAACTGACCGTGGCCGCCGGACTGCTTGACGTTGCGGCCCCGGCCTTCAGCGGGACCGCTGAAGGTCTCGCGCAGTGACACCTTCAGCGGCTCGGTGTCGACGTCGACGCCGTAGGTGTTGGACAGCCGGTCGAGCACCACGTCCAGATGTGCCTCGCCGAGGCACCACAGCACCTGCTGGCCGGTGTCCTCCTTGGACTCCAGCACCAGGCTGGGGTCTTCGGCGAGCAGTCGCGAGAGGGACTTGGCCAGTTTGTCCTCGTCGGACTTCGTACGGGCCACGATCGCCGTCGGCAGCAGCGGCTGCGGAACCTGCCAGGGCTGCAGCAGCAGCGGATCGCTGACCTCGGACAGCGTGTCGCCGGTCTCCGCGCGGCTCAGCTTCGCGACCGCCACGATGTCCCCGGCGATGCCGGCGGGCACCTGCCGCTGGGTCTTGCCCAATGGCGAAGAAAGGTTGCCGATCCGCTCATCGACGTCGTGGTCGGTGTGCGTCGATCCGGCAGCGAAGTGGCCGGAGACGTGCACGGGAGTCTCCGGGCGCACCGTGCCGGAGAACACCCGGACCAGGGAGAGCTTGCCCACGTATGGTTCCGAGGTGGTCTTGATGACCTCGGCCAGCAGCGGGCCGTTCGGGTCGCAGGGCAGGTCGGCGCGCGGTGTGCCATCAGGGCGGGTGACGCTGACCTTGGCGTGTTCGACCGGGCTCGGGAAACCTTTGGCGATCAGTTCCAGAACCTCGAGAATGCCCAGCCCGGACATCGGGTTGATCGGCAGCAGGGGGTAGAACTCCCCGCGCACGACGGCTTTCTCCATGTCGGCAATGACGGTGTCGATCCCCAGGTTCTCCCCGCCGACCCAGGCCTCGAGCAGTGCCTCGTCCTCGCTCTCGGTCACGATCGCCTCGATGAGCTGGCTGCGAGGTTCCTGTAATGCCGCGAGTTCCGCGGCGTCGGCGGGCCGCTTCTGACGGCTGCCGGTGGTGTAGTCGGCCACCTCTTGGGAGAGCAGCCCCAGCAGCCCGGTGATGGTGTGCCCGTCGCTGTCGTAGGCCGGCAAGTAGAGGGGGAGCACTCCTTCACCGAGGCTGTCGCGCAGTTGCTGCACGGCGTTCTCGAAGCTCGCCCGCTGGTGGTCGAGCTTGGTGAGGATCACGGCGCGGGGCGTGCCCACCTCCGCGCATTCGTGCCACACCATGCGAGTCCCCGCGCTGAGGTCCTCGGCGGCTGAGATCACGAACAGGGCCGCGTCGGCGGCGCGCAGACCGGCGCGCAGGTCTCCGAGGAAGTCGGCGTAACCCGGTGCGTCCAGCAGATTGATCTTGAGGCCGTCGAACTCCGTGGGGGCCAGGGCGAGGTTGATCGAGCGCTGCTGCCGCTGCTCGGCGGGATCGTAGTCACTGACCGTCGATCCGTCCTCCACCTTGCCCGCGCGCGAGATCGCGCCGGTGGCCAGCAGGGCCGCCTCCAGCAGCGTGGTCTTGCCGACGCCGGCATCACCGACGAGGACGACGTTGCGGATCTGATCTGGTGCCGTTGGTTGCACTGCAGCCCCTCACTCATGGCGATGTGCTTCGATCCTAAAACCGTCGGCGATCTGCTCGTACATGGGTCGGATCTGATCCGCCGCTCACCGCAGCCCGCAGGTAGGCGAAGCCGATGCGCTCCTGTTCCAGGCGGATGTGCGGGCCGAGGGCGTCGGTGCGCAATGTGTCGTACACCTGCTGCTCAGCGGGTGTCAGGTGGGGCAGGTCGCGGCTGACCTGGGTCTTCTCGTGTACCCACATGGCCCGATGGTCCAGCAGCGTCGCCATGTCCATGAGCAGGCTGCGGGTGTGTGGCAGGCGGGCGCGGAACCGGTCCAGGATGGCGAATCCGTAGGTGTCGATGTCCCCCCAGTAGACGACCTGCTCGGCGTTGAGGCCGGCCAGTAGTTCGGGCGCCTCGTTGCCCGCGCCGAATACAAGCACACTGTCTGCGACGTCCGGGAAGCTCAGGAAGTTCGTGAGGTTCTCGGTAACGAACACGGTGCTCGCCGCGGGGCACAGCCGGAGGAAGTCCGGCCCGCTCAGCGTCAGGTCGGTGACACCGGGCAGCAGACACAACTGCCGGTCCAGCACGCGGAAGCGCACCTGCGGCGGGGGAGAGCGGAACCCGTAGCGACGCTCGAACCAGCCCGGGCCGCTGCTCGCCGCACCCGGGACGAGGTCGGCCAGGGTCCGCTTGTGGTCCTCCATGGTCTTGGTGTGGGCGCCGGGGATCTCGGCCTGCCGCACGTAGAGCCCGGAGTCGGGATGGTCTCGTAACCAGGCGGCGACGGCCTGTACCGCGGTCCACTGCTCACCGATCTCGAGCAGCTGCAGGGGGTGCTGGGCAGCCCAGTCCAGATTCAACGGGTCGGTGTCGGCGATCAGCGCGTCGAAGCGGGCCGCGTCGCGGGTGCGCCGGATCAGCCCCAGGGCCCGCTCGGGCGTGTCCAGCCAGGCCGTCACGGGCAGGCGCTGCGTGCCCAGCGTCTTGTGCGCGATCGGGGCGGTCTCCACCCGGAGGGTGTCCGCGCGCAGCAGCTCCTGTGCCCACGCCGCCACCTCGTCCCAGCGATGGCTCAGGTCCGCCGCGCGTGGTCGCCGCAGCCGCACGGCCAGCGGGAACTGCGTGCCTTCGTAGCCGGGGACACGGGCCCTCAGCAGGGCACCGCTGTCCCAGTGGCGCTGCACCGCCGCCCGGACCTGCGCCGGTGTGGTCCAGGTCATGGGGTGTGCCGCAGCCGGCCTTCGTGGTACTGCGCCATGGTGAGCGTGCGCAGTTTGGAGGTGGTGCCGCCGTCGGTGTGCACGAACCCCACGTGCGCCACGTACGGCTCGATGATGTGGATCTTCTGCAGTGGGGTGACGACCAGCAGCTGCAGGTCGAGACGGCGGAACAGCTCGAGGCCGAACTGCGCGGAGTCGTCGGACCCGCGTCCGAACGCCTCGTCGATCACGACGAACCGGAACGTCCGGGTCTGCCCGCGCCCACCCACCAGGCCGAACTGATAGGCCAGGCTCGCAGCCAGGATCGTGTACGCCAGCTTCTCCTTCTGCCCGCCGGACTTGCCGCCGGAGTCGGTGTAGTGCTCGTGTTCGCTGTCGTCCTCGATACGTCGCTCGCTGGCCGCGAACGTGAACCAGTTGCGCACGTCGGTGACCTTCGCGGTCCACCGCCGATCCTGCTCGGTGCGCCCGTCGCGGCCCTGCAGGCGACTGACGATCTGCTTGACCTGCAGGAACTTGGCCTCGGAATACTGGTCGTCGCCGGACCCCGTGACGGTGTCCTCGGTACAGGCGGTCAACTGCGAACGGAAGTCGCGCACGTCAGCATCGGTGGTGGGCGTGGGCTCCAGCCGGATGTAGGTCTGCGGCTGGTAGGGAATGTCGTGCAAGGAGCGGTTGATGTCCGCGACGCGGCGCTTGATCTCCTCCCGAGCCGTCTCCAGGGCCGTGCGGAATCCCACCACTTCCCGGATCGCTTGGGTGTTCAGAGCCTTCTTGAAATCTGCCTCGAAGCGCGGCAGATCGTCGGCGAGCAGCCGCTGCAGCAACGACCGGTACTCGTGACCCGCCTCCACAGCCACGTCCATCTCCTGTGCCAGAAGGGGCCATGCGTTGCCGAACTCGCCCATGGCGGCGACGATGCCCGAACTGAGCCGTTTGAAGCGCTCGTCGAGCTTGTCGATCTCCGCCTGCAGTTCCAGGCGAATGGTGCGCTCGGCGCTGTCACAGCTCTCCACCCGCAGAGCGGCGGGCTCCAAGGACGCAACCGCAGCGCGCTGCTCCTCCGTCGCTGCGGGCAGGAGGCGCAACTCCTGCACCATGGATTCGTCGCGCTCCAGTCTGCCGTTGAGGTCGCCCAGGCGCTGATCCAGTGAACTGAACTGGGCACGCGCAGCCGTTCGCTGTTGCTGGACCTGCTCGAGTTGCGTATTGAGCCCACGCAGCGTGTCGTCGGCTTCGCGCAGATCACGCAACTGCTCACGGACCGACTCCAGCCGGGTGGCGTCGCTGCGCCAGTCCAGGGCCGCCCACGTGCGTGGTTGCAGCAGGGCGAACACCTGCTGGCTGCGCACGTCGATCCCGTGCATGGCCGATCGCAGGGCCTGTTGTTCGGCCTGCCAGGTCGCCACGAGCCCACTGGCCTGCACCCGCTGCTGCTCCAGGGCTTTGCGCTTGGCGGTGTTGTCCCAACCGAGCACGAACCAGCGCCGGTCGCCGAGCGTGCGGCGGTCGTCCTTCTCGTGACGTTCCCCGCCGCTCTTGATCTGCCCGTTGCGCGTGATGGCCCGGCGTTCGGCGCGGAACTCCTGTGGTGTGGTGGCACACACCAGGTCGAACCGGCGGGTGACCTCCGCGTCCAGCCAGCGGCTGAAGGGGGTCCCGGGGCGCACTTCGAGTCTGTGGACCAGTGAGCGTGGGTCGCTGACCGGCTGGCCGGGCGCGGGTTCACGCACCCGGAAGTACACGACACGTCCACGCAGATTGGTCCGATCGACCCAGTCGGCGACGTCGGCGTAGTTCTCGTCGCGTACCAGCAGCGATAGGGCGAAGCCGCGCAGCAGGCGTTCGGCAGCAGGTTCCCACGCGGCGTCGGTGACCCGCAGCAACTCCCCGGCGAACGGGATGTCGGTGTCCTCCAGGCCGACCCCCTGGCACAGCAGGGTGCGGATGGTGATCATCTGCTGGTCGATGCTGCTGCTGCGATCAGCCAAACCCTTGAGCTCGGCTTCGACCTCATCCAGGCGGTTCTGCGCGTCGCGCAATGTCACCGCCCGCTCAGTCGCCTCGTTCTCCATGCGGGTCTTGTCACCGGTGAGTTGCTCCTGCAGGTCGTGCAACATCCGCCGCTGGTCGGACAACGTCTGCTCATCGGTGGCCGGCGCCACCCCGACCTGCTCACACAGGCCCACATATTGGCCATGCTCCACCTTCTTGCGGTCCCGGCTCGCGCTGAGGTCCGCGATGTCACTCTCGAGGGCCATGATCCGCTCGCCACCGTTGTCGCGGATGGCCGTGTGCAGGTCGTGTTCCTCGCGTTCGATGTCGCGCAGGTGCTGCTCGGCGCGCACCCGGCGTTCCAGCAGTGCCGCGCGATCAGTGCCGGTGCGCTCGATGCGGGTATCCAGAAGTTCGATCTTGCGTGAGGTGAAGTAGGGGGTGAGCGCCTCGCGGACCTCCCGTTTCGCCCCCGCCTGCCCGGCGGCTGTCTCGCACTGGTCCAGCTTCTCCACCAAGGGCGTCAGCGCCTGCACCTGTCGGCGGGCGTCCACCACGGCGTCGTGGGCCTTGGTCAGGTCCTGGAAGTGCTCGATGAGACTGGTGATGCGCTCGCTGACGTCGGGTGGTTCGAGCATGTGAGTACGCACGAAGTCCGTCAGATTGCCCACGGACTTCATGGATACGGTCTGGTGAAAGAGCTCGAGAGCCTGCGGGTGGGCGATACCCATGCGGCGCCGGAAGTCGGCGGCGTACTTGTTGAAGCTGTCGTGCAGGGTGGCCTGCCGGTCGCGCAGATGCCGACGCAGCCGGGCCAGGTCGGGGCCCACGTCGGCGAAGTCCGAGGCGATGCTCAGGGGCTCGTCGCAGACCGCGTACAGCCGCGAGGGTTTGCCGCTGCGGTCGGCGAACCAGAAGACCTGGGCCAGCGTGACCGTCTGCTGCAGGGCGACATTGAAGAAGCGTGCCAGCAGGACGCTGTAGCTGCCCGCCCCGCGCAGTGCCACGGGTTTGGCCGTCCCGGTCGTCTCGCTCCGCTCGCTCTTGAAATGCCCGTGTACGTAGGAGCTCACGGTGCGCTCGCGATGCTCGGCGCCGGCGGCCTTGTTGTACGACACCTTGCTCGGTGGCACCAGCAACGTGGTGATCGCATCGACCAGCGTGGACTTGCCGGAACCGATGTTGCCGGTGACCAGGGCGTTGTCGCCATCGAGGTCCAATGTCCAGACCCGCTCGTGGAACGTGCCCCAGTTGAAGATCTCCAGGCGGTGCAGCCGGAAACCGCTGTTGGCGGCATCGTAGAGGTCGAGTTCCATCATGTCGGTCATGCTGGCGCTCCGAGGCGCTGGTACTCGGCCAGTTTCGCGTCGAACTCGGCCAGCCACTGGGCGTCCACGAACGCCTTGATGATGCGCCGGACCTCATAGGTGTGGGGCTGGTCGCGCAGGGTTCGCGCGAATCCCAACTCCACGATCTTGCGCAGGTCGGCTTCCACCTCGTCGCTGAGGCGGGCCTCGTTCAGCCGCGCCGGATGGTAGGTCCGGACGAGGTCCACGGCGTCGTCGCGCGTGACGATCAGGCGGGTCTGGTCGCCTTGTGAGTCGAGCTCCAGCAGGCGCCGGCGCAGGAGCACCAGAAGCAGGCTCACCCGGTAGGTGAGGGGCCGGCGGGCGATCAGCCGGGGCATCTCGGTCTCCTCCGGGCCGGCTACGGCATTACGCAGGAAGGCATGGCCCTCCGACTCGTCGATCAGCACCTCGAGGCCGATGGTCGCCAGATAGTCGCGCACCTGCGCCGGGATCGCGAGCAGCGCCTGCCACGCTCCAGGATGGGTGTCGGCGTACACCACCCCGCGCAACAGCGGGATCGCCGCATCGGCGATTGTCGGCTCGGTCACTGCTCACCTCCGGTGAAGATGACTTTGGGAATGCGGGCGTGCTGGTAGTCGATCTGTTCCGACTCGTCGGTGAAGACGGCCCCCGCGTCATCGTCGGCGATGTTCAAGTACGTCACGATCTCAGCCAGTCCCTGCTGCAGACCGTGCTCGGCGATCAGCGCGCCAACCGTCACCTGGTCGGCCTCGCGCAGCGCTTCGGAGATGCGCGTGCGCAGCCGAGCGGGATCCACGACGAAGTAGTTGAACAGGGCTTCGGGTTCGGCCTCGTCGTCGGCCTCTGCCACCTCCACATCGTCGATGCTGATCGCAGCCTGCGGGGCATGCAGCGGCCGGGCCATCGGCATCGCGATCTCCGCGCGGGTGCCTGCCAGCTGTGCGAAGCTCCCACCCGGCTGCGCGTCTCGCACCTGCAGGGCGTGAGCCTCGACGCTGCGGATCAGTTCGGCGATCCGCCGGTTCTGCATGTAGGCCTGGTCATCGAGGAAGCGGCGCAGTTGCCGCGAGAGGTGGGCGACCGTGCGCTGGACAGCGTCGCCTGCCTTGAGCCAATCGTGGAGCACGTAGCGAATCTGGTCGTCACCGTCGCTGATCGCCGGCAGGTCCAGCACCTGACCCAGCAGCTGCTCGAACTCCTCCTGGCGTGCCGAGGACATCAAGAAGTCCCAGAAGGCCACGAAGCTGACTCCCTGGTCCGAGCCGGAGATCGAGTCGCGCTCCCCGAAAACCTCCTCGAGCAGGGCGCCGCGCGATCCCTGCCAGGTGGCGATCTTCTCCCGCACCCCGCGATCGAGCTGGCGGAAGTTCTCCTCCACTTGCCGGAAGTCCCCGAGCAGGGCTTTGGCGGTGGCCGCGAACTGCTGATACCGGTCGCGTAGCCCGGTGTCGTCCAGCAGCGTCAGCTCGCCGGTCTCGATCGCCGCGATCTGGGCATCGATCGTGGCTCGACGCTCGCGCAGGGTCCGGATCCGTTCGGCCGGGTCCGTCTCGGTGCCCTCCACCATCTGTCGTAGCAGGTCGAACATCGTCTTCAGGCGCGACTCGGTGCCCACGAAGCTGCGCTGCCCGAGGCTGTCCAGCCACAGCAGCGCCTTCTCGGCCGCCGGGCTGAGGTCGTAGTGCGGCTCGTCGGAGTCGGGCGGGTAGAACTTGCGCAGCCATCCCCGATCGGCACCCGACCAGTCGCTCAGATACTCCGCGGCGTCCTTGGGGTACGCACCTGGATTCGTGGCGCGGATGCCGTAAAGGTCGTCATCGAGGGCCTCGGTCAGGGCGCGGTGCCCGATCGTGCGGGTGTTGTCGGCCACGAACACGCGGTGCAGCGTTGTGGCCACCAGCGCAGCGTTGTCGGCGCGCAGGAGGTGCCACGCGGGGTGGTGCTGGCGCAGGGCGAGCAGACTGTCGTGATCCATCGCCTCCACGGTAAGTCAGGGGTGCGCCAGAGCACGGCAAGGCGTCGACCATGGCGGGGTCAGCGCACCCTGATCCGGTGAGCTTGCCGGTACCGCTGCTCCTCGCCACTGCGCACGGCCTCGGCCACCACCCGGCAGGTGCCGTCGCGCTTCGTGGTTGCCACACCGCCGTGGTAGATCCGGCACAGCTTCGGGGTGAGGCTGTCCCAGCCCACGGCGTTGCCCTGTTTGGTCATGTTCGGAAGGTCAGTGAACGTGCGGTTCGCAACCTGGTTGGGCACCGGGCCCCGCAAATCCTGCTCGACCGTGGCCGAGGGCACTGCCGCAGTGAGGTCCCATGCGGGCTGTTGACCGCACCACTGTCCGAACGCCTCGCACATCGCACTCGTGACGGTCTTGGCCAACTGTTGGTGGCCGGCGGCGCTCGGATGGATCCAGGTGTCGTTCTTGAACACCCACGAGCTACCGCTCCACGCCTGGTGGTCGGCCCAGGCACTCTGGTCCGGCGTGGCGATCTGCAGGTTCGCCGGATTCACCCCATTGTCCGCCGCCCACTGCTGAACCTCGCCCACGGCGGCCGCGATGTTGTCGTTCATCGCGTTCTGAGCGGCCACGGCCTGTGCCCACTGGGTGGTGGTCCCGTCGACCTTGCATGTGGGGCACGCGGACACCTGCTGCTGTTGAGAGGGGCAGGAGTTGCCTGCCGCCGGCCCGTTGATCAGGTTGCCTTCCGGCTGCCAGTTCCCGAAGGACCAGGGGCACGCCCGGTAGTACTGCAGGACCATCACCTTGTTCTTGTTCTGCAGCAGCGTCTTGTAGATGTTCTCCAGGTGCGCGGTCTGCTCATTCTGCGCCCACTGCTGGTTGGCGCAGTCGACGACGGTGGCCGGGGGATAGGCGTACCACCCTTTCCAGGAAAGCCACTCGGTGCCCGAACACGCACCGCTGGTCTCCACGGTCCCCGCGATCTTGATCCGCAGGAAACTGGCCAGGATCGGATTGGCGCCCAGTGTCATGACGACAGACGTGTTCTGGATCGACGTGAGTTGGCTGTTGAACGGACCGCCGGTGTCCCACTGGGCGGGTGTGGAGCCCGTGACCGCCCAGTTCTCGACGGGCGCGGCGGCCTGCGGGTTCTGGCTGCCGGCAATCTGGTAGGAGTACGCGACGGACGGTGAGGAGGACCCCGACTGCCACGGTCCAGCCGTCCATGGCGCGCCCGCAACGTTGTTGTTGCTGCAGCGGTCATCGGGCACCGGCGCCACCGGGTTGCAGTCGGACAGGCTGTTGTCGCCGAAGTACCAGGCGTTGGCAAAACTGGAGTTCACGCTCCCCGCCACGTTCGGAGCGTTCTCCTGCTTGCCCAGGTAACCGAAACCGGCGGTCACGCTGTCTCCGAGAAAGATGACGCTCGGCTGCGTGTCCGCGGCGGCCGGGGTCCCTGCCAACAGAGTGAAGAGAGCGACGATCGCCCCCACGAGATGACGTGTCATGCGATGCCCTTCACCGGTGTGTTCGAGGGGCGCCAATGTACAGGTAACGATCAGCGCTTGGGAAGGCGCTGGGAGTTGAATGGCGGGTCGCTCGTGGGCAAACGCAGCATTAACGCGCCTCCCGGCACCACGTGCGTCAGACTGCCGGACAAGAGTCATTCAGGGGATCTCAGGAGTCAGCATGCTGGAAGTCGCAGAGGTAGGAAACAAGATCGACAAGGCGGAGTACAAGGCCGCCGTGCCCGACCTCCGCGCGCAGTTGGTGCACGCGCAGTACGAACTGCGCGACACGGACTTCCCGGTCATCATCTGGATCGCCGGCGACGACCGGATTGCCGCCAATCAAATGGTCAACCGGCTCAACGAATGGTTGGACACCCGCTTCGCCGATACCCGCGTCTTCGCCGACAACACCCAGGAGGAGTCCGAGCGCCCGCAACTGTGGCGGTTGTGGCGGGCGTTGCCGCCGAAGGGCCGGATGGCGATCTTCGCTGGCGGCTTGATGCGCACCGCGACCATGCGCGCGCAGGGCGAGATCACCGAGGAGGAGTTCACCGCCTGGCTGCGCCATGTGGCCAAGATGCAGGACATGCTGGTGGCCGATGGCGCACTCGTGCTGAAGTTCTTCCTGCACACCCCGGAAAAGGTCCAGCGCAAGAACCTGAAGCGGGCCGCCAAGGATCCCGACGCCGGGTGGCAGATCGATCAGCGGGACTGGGCGATGCTGGAGCAGATGGGGCCGGTGCTGCCGATCGCCGAGCGGATCCTGCGCGAGACCAGCGGGGCGGGGGCGCCGTGGACGATCGTCGAGGCCACTGATCCCCGCTACCGGGACCTGACGGTCGCGCGCACCGTGCTCGCTGCGCTCAGCGCCCGGCTGCAGGGCAAGTCGCCCACCGGCCCCGAGCTCTCCGAGTCGGTCTTCAGCGACCTGGAGGGTGAGGCCAATGTGCTGTCCGGGGTGGACCTGACGCAGACGCTGACCAAGGAAGAGTACAAGGTGCAGCTCGCGCGTCAGCAGGCGAAGCTGCGCCGGCTGTCGCTGGAGGCCCGCAAGCGCGGGGTCAGCACCGTCCTGGCCTTCGAGGGCTGGGATGCCGCCGGCAAGGGTGGCGTGATCCGGCGGGTGACGCAGGCGCTCGAGGCCGGTGACTACCGGGTCCTTCCGGTGGCTGCGCCGACCCAGGAGGAGAACAAGTACCACTACCTGTGGCGGTTCTGGCGGGACATGCCGCTCGCCGGTCGCTTCGTGATCTTCGACCGCACGTGGTACGGCCGGGTCCTGGTGGAGCGGATCGAGGGCTTCGCCAAACCGGCGGAGTGGCAGCGAGCCTACGACGAGATCATGGACTTCGAGCAGCAGCTGATCGACCGCGGGTACTACGTGGCGAAGTTCTGGCTGCACATCTCGCCCGAGGAGCAGCTCGCACGATTCCAGGCCCGCGAGGTGACCAACTACAAGCAGCACAAGATCACCGAGGAGGACTACCGCAACCGTGAGCGGTGGGATGAGTACGTCAACGCCATCGATCAGATGGTGCTGCGCACGACGGCCCAGCAGGCGCCGTGGCATGTGATCGCCGCGAACAGCAAGTTGCACGCGCGCGTCGCGACCCTCAAGGCGATCAACAAAGGACTCAGCCGCAGGTTGCGTGAGGCCTGAGCCCGCTCAGGCAATGAGGCGCAGAGCCTGGTCCTTGCAGATGCGCCCGTCACCGCTGGAGACGCCGCGCAGGCGACGCCAGACCCACGGGGCGAGGTAGTTCTTGGCCCACAGCAGGTCGCTGCCGGCGCTGCGCAGGCGGCGCGACGACGCCGCGGGCAGCGGCTGGCGCCACCAGTCGCCGGTGTCCTGGCCCAGAGTGCTCAACACGGCCGCCGCCACGCGCTTGTGCCCCTCGGGGTTGAGGTGCAGCCGGTCGGCGTACCAGAAGCGGCGGTCGGCCAGGGCGGCAACGGCGTCGAGGTCGACGAGCAGTGTCTCGTGGCGGGCCGACACCTCGCGAACGTTGGCGTTGAAGGCGGCGAATCGGGTGGCCACCACCTCGGCCAGCCGGCCAGTGCCGCCCGCCCGCGACAGGCTGGTGAACAACACCACCTTTCCGGGCAGGCTCGAGACGGCTGCGTCGTAGCGAGCGAAGAGGTCGTCGAGGTCGGTGCTGCGCCGCAGGACGTCGTTGCCGCCGGCGTGGAAGGTCACCACGTCGGGGCTCATCTGTGCCGCTGCCGGAATCTGCTCAGCCACGATCTGATCGAGCAGCTTGCCGCGCACGGCGAGGTTCGCGTACTCCACCGGTGCCAGCGCCCCCGCCACGCGGTCGGCCCACCCGCGGTATTCCCCATCGAGGCGCACCTCGTCGCACAGACCCTCGGTGAAGGAATCGCCGATGCTCACCAGACGCATCAGGCGCCCACCATCCGCAGTGCGAGGTCGGAGTAGAAGCCCGCGATCTCCACCGGCGGCCACATGGCGTCGCGGCGGTACCAGCGGGCGATGTCCACGCACAACGACAGGATGGCCATCGTTGACATGGCCGCGCTGCTAGTGCGAAAGGCCCCCTGGTCCACCCCGCGTTCCACGACCTGCTGCACCTGGCGCTGGATCGACCGGCGCAGCCGTGCGATCTCCTGCGCGTGGTCGGGCCGCAGTGCCTCGAGTTCGTAGTTGACCACGCGCGCCAGCACGTGCTGCTCCACCTGGAAGGCGCAGAACGCCGACACCACGGCCGTCAACTGCTCGGCGGGGTCGTCGGCGCACGCGATGGCTTGCCGGACCAAGGTGTCGGTGGCGTTATGGCCCTCCAAGGACAGCAGGTACAGCAGGTCCTCCTTGGTCTCGTGATGGACGTAAACCGCGGCCGGGCTCATACCGGCAGCGGCGGCGATGTCGCGGGTGGTCGTGGCGTGGAAGCCGCGCTCGGCGAAGGCGGTCCCAGCGGCATCGAGGAGTCGTTGGCGGGTCTGCTCTGCGCGAGTCGGCATAACTGTCTCCGGGGGTTGACGAGATCCACCCGCAGGCTAGCATGCTGAGTAAGCGCTTGCTTAGAACACGTTTGAGGGAGGCCGCATGTCGCGCGTAGCAGTCGTCACCGGAGGGGCTCGGGGAATCGGAGCCGCAGTTGCCAAACGTCTGGCGCGCGACGGCATGGCCGTCGCAGTGCTGGATCTCGACGCCAGTGCCTGTGAGCCGGTGGTGGCGGACATCACTGCTGCTGGCGGACAGGCGATGGCCGTGGGGTGCAATGTCGCCGACGAGACGGAGGTCGCCGCTGCGGTGGATCGCATCGCCGACGCCCTCGGCGCACCGACGGTGCTGGTCAACAACGCGGGCATCATCCGCGACAACATGCTGCACAAGATGACCGTGGACGACTGGGACGCCGTGCTGAACGTCCACCTGCGGGGGGCCTTCCTGATGGCCCGTGCCCTGCAACCGCATATGAAGGCGCAGAACTTCGGGCGCATCGTGAACCTGTCCAGCACTTCGGCTCTGGGCAACCGGGGTCAGGCCAACTACTCCGCGGCCAAGGCCGGCATGCAGGGGTTCACCAAGACTCTGGCCATCGAGCTCGGACGCTACAACGTCACCGCCAATGCGATCGCCCCCGGCTTCATCCAGACGGACATGACCGCTGCCACCGCCGAGCGGATCGGCATCGGGTTCGACCAGTTCATCGAACTCGCCGCCCAGCAGATCCCGGTCGGCCGGGTCGGCCAGCCCGACGACATCGCCCACACGGTGTCGTTCCTGGCCAGCGAGGGTGCCGGCTTCGTCAGCGGCCAGGTCATCTACGTGGCAGGAGGTCCCAAGGACTGATGCGCATCTTCGACGGGCTGGCGCAACTGAGCGCAGCGCAGGGCGAACACCTCGGCACCAGCGATTGGCACGAGATCACCCAGGAACAGGTCGACCTGTTCGCCGATGCGACCGGTGACCACCAGTGGATCCACGTCGATCCCGAGCGCGCCAAGGACGGGCCGTTCGGGACGACGATCGCTCATGGCTTCCTGACGCTGAGCCTCATCCCGCGGCTGGCGTGGGAGGTGTACGCGGTCGACAACCTCGCGCTGGCCGTCAACTACGGCTGCAACAAGGTCCGGTTCCCGGCCCCGGTGCCGGTGGGGTCGCGGGTCCGCGGTGAAGTGGAACTGCTCTCGGTCACGCCATCCTCCTTGGGGTCGCAGGTGACAACCCGCGTCACCGTTGTACTCGAGGGTTCTGACAAGCCGGCCTGTGTGGCCGAGACAGTGGCCGTCATGGTCGGAAAGGACGCGAGATGAAGCGCACCATTTACACCGAGGATCACGAGGCGTTCCGGGCATCGGTACGCACGTGGCTCGACCGGGAGGTCCGGCCGCGCCTCGATGAGTTCATCGAGGCCAAGGCCATCCCGCGCGACGTGTGGATCGAAGCCGGCAAGCAGGGTTTCCTCGGCCTGGAGATCGAGGAGGAGTACGGCGGATCGCAGGCCGACGACTACCGCTTCAACGCGGTGATGAGCGAGGAACTGTCGGCTACTTCGGCGGCGCTGTCCTCCTGCCTTGGCATCCACGCCGACATCGTGGCGCCCTACCTGCGTGACCTGTGCACGCCGGAGCAGAAGCAGCGTTGGCTGCCCGGTTTCTGCAGCGGGGAACTGGTCACCGCCATCGGCATGACCGAACCGAGCGGCGGCTCCGACCTCGCGGCGCTGAAGACCACTGCCGTCAAGGACGGTGACGCCTGGATCCTCAACGGGTCCAAGACGTTCATCACCAACGGCTACTCGGCCGACCTGATCGTTGTGGCGGCCCGCACCAACCCGGGGTCCGGTGCCCGCGGCATCTCGCTGTTCGGCGTGGAAGCCGACATGCCCGGGTTCAGCCGTGGCCGCAAGCTGGACAAGGTCGGGCAGACCGAGAGTGACACCTCGGAACTGTTCTTCGACAACGTGCGGGTTCCAGAGGCCAACCTCATCGGTGAACTCGACCGCGGGTTCATCCACATGATGGAGCGGCTGCCGCAGGAGCGGCTGGGAGCCGCGGTGTCAAACATCGCGCACGCGGCGGCGGTTCTCGAAGAGACCATCGCCTACGTCAAGGAGCGAAAGGCCTTCGGCCAACCGATCGGCGCTTTCCAGTACAACAAGTTCTTGGTCGCCGAGCTGGTCACCAAGATCGAGGTCTCCCAGGCCTACGCCGACCAGTGTGTGCTGGCCTTCAACGAGGGCACGCTCACCGCGGTCGACGCGGCGAAGGCCAAGTGGTGGTCGGCGCAGGTGCAGAACGAGGTCATCGATGCCTGCTTGCAGTTGCACGGCGGCTACGGCTACATGAACGAGTACCGGGTGGCCCGGGCCTGGCGCGACGCCCGCGTCACGAAGATCTGGGCGGGCAGCAACGAGATCATGAAGGAGCTCATCGGCCGGGATCTGGGTCTGTAGTGGCCCGGGTCCTCATCACGGGCGCAGCCGGCGGGCTGGGCGCGGCGTTGGCGCGACAGTACCGGGCACGTGGGCATCAGGTGATCGGGGCCGACCTGGCCGATGCCGACGTGGCCCTGGACGTGCGCTCAGAGGCGGACTGGCGTGATGCCCGCGACCACGTCGAGCAGACCTGGGGTGGCCTGGACATCCTGATCAACAATGCCGGGGTGGCAGGCGGTGGCCGGGTGGACCGCACCGATGCCCAGGAATGGCACCGCGTCCTCGATGTGAACGTGGTCGGGGTCGCCAACGGGTGTGCGGCGTTCGCGCCGCTGTTCAAGCAGCAGGGCCGCGGACATCTGGTCAACGTCGCCTCGCTGGCGGGGCTGGTGCACCCGGCCGGGATGAGCGCGTACACGGCCAGCAAGGCCGCGGTGGTCGCCATGTCGGAGAGCCTGAACCACGAGTTGGCGCCATGGGGTGTGCAGGTCAGCGTGGTGTGTCCGTCGTTCTTCCGCACCAATCTGGCAGCATCCCTGACCGACGGCGACCCGGTCATGGCGGCCATCAGCGCCAAACTCATCGAGCGCGCCCCGTTCGACGCCGACCAGATCGCCGCCCGAGTGGTCGACGCGGTGGCTGACGGGGTGTTTCTGATCCTGCCCGACGCCGGGGCGCAGAAGGCGTATTGGGACAAACGGTTACACCCCAGGGCCTACCAGCTGCAGATGTTCGCCGCCGGTCAGCGCATCAGGAGCGCCGAACCGCCGGTTTGAAACTCTCGTAGAAGGGCTGCAGGCGGGCCCGGATCCGGGCCTCCAGGTAGCCATCCTCGACGGCCCTGGTCAGCCACGGATCCAGGGCCAACACCACCTGGTCGGGCGTCACCCCGGCATCGGCGAGCAGATCGGCCACACTGCGGTGCGCGTTGTCGTCCAGCCACCTGCTCACCTGGTCGCGGAAGGCCACAGTGTCGCGCAGGTGGTCCCACATGTCGAGCGCGATCCCGGCGAGTGCCATCGCGATCTCCTGCGGGATGAGACCGGCGACCTCGGAGACTGTGACCTCGGCATTGCGGTTCCAGATCTCGCCTGCCACCTCACTCATCGCCGACTCGTCCACCACCGAGGTCAGGTAGGTCCTGCTCTCGCGCAGACTGTCCTGGATGTTGGCGTTGACGAAGGCCATCAGTTGCCGGTCGATACCCTTGCTGAGTTTGGGCGCACCTCGGTCCATGGCATTCTGTCCGAACTTCATGAAGGCCGACGCTCCCGGGACCTTCGCGACCGGGCTCTCGGTCATGACGTAGTTCTTGATGCCGTGGTAGAGGACGTGGGTGATGAGTTCGGCGTACACCTCGCTGGTAGTGACTTGGTCGATGGCCGCCTCCTGAACATCGCCCAGCCCCATCACCTCCCGTGCCAACCGGTCGTAGTCGCTGCGCCGGACCAGATCGCTGATCCTGGTCTGGTCCTGCAACGCGGCCTCATGAATCTGTTGCACCCCGGCCACGTCGGGTCCCGGCCAGCCGTCGATCACCCCGAGTACCGTCTCCGGGGTGAGGACGTCGCCGGCGCGTACCGTGCTCAGCCATGCGAACGCCGCCTGTACCTCATCGGTGACTGACGCCGGCCACTGGTCCAGCTCGAACTGCACGTGCGCCTCGAACATCTTTCGATTCATGTCTGGAGTCTTTCAGGCAGTGCTGCCAGCGCCGCGCCCACCACGGCCGGGATCGGCACCGGACGGCGAGTCGTCGCGTCGACGTAGACATGGACGAAGCGGCCGCGTGCGCGTACCTCGGCGTCGCCGGACCGGAAGACGTCCAGCTGGTAGGTAACGCTGGAAGTGCCGATGCGCTCGGTGAACAGCTCGACCTCCAGGACATCGGGAAAACCGATCTCACGGTAGAACTCACAACTCACGCTGGCCACGATGCCCACAGCGGGCAGTTCGCGGATGTCCAAGCCGGTGCTCTGCATCAGCCAGCCGTTGACGGCGGTGTCCAGATACTCGAAGTAGGTCGCGTTGTTGACATGGCCGTAGTGGTCGTTGTCGTTCCACCGGGTGGCAATGGGGTAGCGGTTCACAGGGACTCCCGGAAGATCCTGGCCAGGTCGTCGGGATCCAGCGACATCGGTGCCAGAGCCAGCAGACGTTGCTGGGCCAGAGTGCCCTCGACCAGCTCCGGGATGTCGGGCTCCAGCACGCCGACCTCGGCCAGGCCGCTGGGCATCCCCACGGCGTCCATCAGGTTGCGCAGGGCGGTCGGCAGGTCCTCTGCCCCCAGGATCCGGGCGGCCTGCTGCTGACGGCCGGGATCTGCCGGCGCCAAGGCTCGGAAAGCGGCCGGTGCAGTCAGCGAGACAGCCATGCCATGCGGCACCAGCGCCTTGCCGGCGGGGTAGTCGGCGGGTCGGTAGTCGCGCACCTGTCCGGCGATCGGGTAGGCGTTGGCATGCGGAACGTGGACCCCGGCGTTTCCGAATCCCAGTCCCGCGACGGTCGCGGCCAGGGCCATGGTGGCCATCGCCTCGGGATCGCCGGTGACCACCGCGGGAACGAACGCGTCGGCGACGAGGCGCAGGGCAGTCAGCGCCCACGTGTCCGAGATCGGGTTGGCTCCGCAGTAGGGGACCCGTTGGGCGGGTGCCTTCGCCTCGAAACTGTCGTACGGTCGCGCGGTGAAGGACTCCAGTGCGTGACACACGATGTCCATGCCCGCGCAGGCGGTGACCATGCGCGGCTGCGTCATCACCAGATCGGGGTCAACGACAGCCACCGTCGGGCGCAGGCGAGGGTGGCTGATCCCGGTCTTCACATGCTTGTCCAGAACGTCGAGCACGCAGATCGTGGTGCTCTCGGACCCGGTTCCCGTAGTGGTGGGCACGGCGATGAGGGGTTTGAGCGGCTGCTGTGGTGCGGCACCACCCCCGATCGGGGCGTTGACGTAGTCAAGGAGGTCGCCGGGATTGGTGGACAGCAGGTTCGCCGCCTTCGCGGTGTCGATGCTGGACCCCCCGCCCACAGCCACGAACGCGTCCACGCGACCCATGCGGCGCACGCTGTCGCCGATACGTCGCAGGCTCTCGTCGGTGGG
>JAKOZM010000173.1 GCA_029779995.1 Actinomycetes bacterium | reverse complement strand
TGGGTCGTCAGGGTGCGGCGGGCATCCTCCGACACGGCGATCCGCCCGAGGATCTTCTCCATGCTCGAGCGCAGGAACGGATAGCTCACCTGCATGGCGCGCGAGCGCAGGTTCGAGGTGTGGAAGGTCGCCACGATCGGGCAGTCGGCGGCCCACAGGGCCAGCGCACCGATGCTCGGCGTGATCGGCTCGTGGATGTGGACCAGATCGAAGTGACCACGGTCCAACCACGCAGTGACCTTGGCGTTGGTCATCAGCCCGAAGTTGAGCCGCGCCACCGAGCCGTTGTAGCTCACCGGCACGGCGCGCCCGGCCGAGACGACGTAGTCGGGTAGTTCGGTGCCCTCGTCGGCGGGGGCGAGCACCGACACGGTGTGACCGCGTGAGCGCAGGATCTCGGCCAGGTCGCGCACGTGGAACTGCACCCCGCCGGGGATGTCGAACGAGTAAGGGCAGACGATGCCGATCCGCACCCTGGTCACCGCCCCAGACGGGTCGGGTCGAGGTCGTCGACGAAAACCCGCTGCATCATGTGCCAGTCGGACGTGTGCTCGCGGATCGGACCTTCGACGTATGCCGCGCACGCCTGGGTCATCGCCTGGGCCTTGGCCGCGGTGTCGCCCTCGGTGGGCACCGGGATCTCGTTGGAGAAGGTCACGACGGTTTCGCGGCCTGCGGCGCCACGCCCCGGCGCCGCGGGCGCGAAGTGGATCGACGCGGCATACAGCGGGGCGCCGGTGAGCAGCGCGAGGAGCGCGGGGCCCTTGGCCATCCGGGCGCGGTGGCCGAAGAAGTCGACCTCCACGCCATTGCTCGTGAGGTCACGATCGGAGACCAGGGCCACGAAGTCGCCGCGATCCACCGCTTCGCGTAGCCCGTTGAACGGGTTGGGCCCACCGGTCAGGGGCAGGATCGTCATGCCGAGCGACTCGCGGAACTCGAAGAACTCCCGGAAGACCTCCTCGGGCTCCAACCGCTCGGCGACCGTCGTGACGGGAGCCAGGTGCCCGGTCGACCACGCCCCGGCGATGTCCCAGTTGCCCATGTGCGGCACGAAGATCACGGCGGAGCGCCCCGCGTCGAGGTTCGCACGCACGGCAGCGTCGTTGACCGCGCGGCACATCCGGTCGAGGTCGTCGTGGGTGCAGTCAGGCAGCCGGAACGCCTCACAGAAATAGCGCGTGTAGGACCGCATGCCCTCGCGCACCAGGGCATCCAGCGCGGCATCGTCGAGCTCGGGGCGCACCTTGGCGTAGTTCGCGCGCATCCGCGCCAACCCCTTACCGCCTCGACGCACCGATGCGTCGGCCACGGTGTCGAAGACTCGGTATGCCGCCCGCTCCGGCATCCGACGCACGGCACTCCAACCGGCGCGGTAGCCCCAGACGGTGCCGCGGGCCCGAGCGGTCGCCAGGACTCCTGACAGACCACCCATCAGGTCTCCGTCGGCCCGGAGTCGCCGGCCGTGCCTGCCCCGTCGGCCCGGAGGGCCGCCATGGCTTGGGTGTGCACCGTGGCCATCCGTTGGATCACGGTGATGAAACTGGCGACGGACAGGAGGGCGAGGACGACGGTCAGCACCCACAACGGGAGGCCCAATCCGACCAGGCCGGTGGCCAGCAGGACGGCGAACAATCGGTCGGCGCGCTCGGCGATCCCCACGTTGCAGGTCATGCCCAGGCCTTCGGCCCGGGCCTTGGCGTAGGACACGACCATGCCGAGGATGAGGCATGCCAGCGCGAGCCCGGCCATCAGCCAGTTGGCGCCGGGCCCGGCGAACCACAGCACCAGGCCACCGAAGATCGCCGCGTCGCCGACCCGATCGAGGGTCGAGTCGAGGAATGCTCCCCAGACGCCTTGCCGACCGGACAGGCGGGCCATCACCCCGTCAACGTTGTCGCTGAAGATGAAGAGCGTGATCAGCAGCGTGCCGGTGAGGAACTCCCCGCGGGGATAGAACGCCAGCGCCGAGACACACACGGCCAAGGTGCCGATAATCGTCACCGCGTCGGGCGTCAGCCCGATGGCGAGGAATGCCTTGGCGATCGGCGTCATGACCTTGGTCCAGGACGCGCGCAGAAGTCGGTTCAGCATGAGGGCCTCGGGGTCGGCATGGTGCCCACCAGCCTAGGGGTACGCCGTGTGGTCCCGGTGCCGCGGCGCACCGGTGGGCGCGCGGCATACCGTGCGGCTCAGGCCGGCCAGACCTCGGCGAGGCGCGTCCGCACGTCCTCGAGGAGCAGCGGCAACGCCTTGGTCTGGCCGATGATCGGCAGGAAGTTGGAGTCGCCTCCCCACCGCGGCACGACGTGTTGGTGCAGGTGGGCGGCCACCCCCGCGCCGGCGACCCGGCCCTGGTTCATCCCGATGTTGAAGCCCATCGGAGCCGAGGTCCGGGTGAGTGCGGCGAGGGCGGTCTTGGTCATCGCCGTGAACTCGGTGGTCTCCTCGTCGGTGAGGTCGACGTAGAGGGGGACGTGCCGATAGGGGCAGATGAGCAGGTGGCCCGGGTTGTAGGGGAAGAGGTTCATGACGACGAAGCACAACTCACCGCGAGCGACGATCAGCCCTTCGATGTCGCTGCGCAGCGGGGCTGCGCAGAACGGGCACCCGTCGCCGGCCTCCTCGGTGGGCCGGACGCCCTCGATGTAGGCCATCCGATGCGGCGTCCACAACCGCTCGAACCCGTCCTCGACGCGCGCAAAATCGCTCGCGCTCTCAAGGTCGGCAGTCGCCCTGCCGGGGTCGTCGGACGTCACGACCCGAGTCTAGAGGGCGGCTTCGGCGACCGGTGAGGGGTCTCTCCGAACCTAAACCTGGGTCCGGGAGGCGATCGCGGCGAGGATCTCGGCGGCAGCCTCGGCAACAGGTATGCCGTTGCGCTGGCTCCCGTCGCGGAACCGGAAGGACACCGCGCCGGCGGCCCGGTCGTCCTCCCCCGCGATGAGCACGAACGGCACCTTCGACTTGGAGGCGTTGCGGATCTTCTTGGGGAAGCGGTCGTCGCTCTCGTCCAACTCGACCCGGACACCCTGCGCCGCGAGGCCGCCTAGGACCTCCCGGAGGTAACCGGCATACTCCTCGGCGACGGGCACCCCGAGGACCTGGACCGGGGACAGCCAGGGCGGGAAGGCGCCTGCGTAGTGCTCGACCAAGACCCCCATGAAGCGCTCGATCGACCCGAACTTCGCGGAGTGGATCATCACCGGTTGCTGGCGGGAGCCGTCGGCAGCCTGGTATTCCAACCCGAAGCGCTCCGGCTGGTTGAAGTCGTATTGGATCGTCGACATCTGCCAGGTGCGGCCAATGGCGTCGCGGGCCTGGACGGAGATCTTCGGCCCGTAGAACGCCGCGCCGCCCGGGTCGGGCACGAGGTCGAGGCCAGACTCGGCCGCCACGTCAGCGAGGATCTGCGTCGCCTCGGCCCACTGCTCTTCCGAGCCGATGAACTTGCCCTTCTTGGCGCCGGAGTCGTCGCGCGTGGACAGCTCGAGGTAGAAGTCGTCCAGGCCGAAGTCACGCAGCAGCGACAGCACGAAGTTCAACAGGTGCTTGATCTCGGCGGGGGCCTGCTCGGGCGTGACGTAGGAGTGCGAGTCGTCCATCTCCAGACCGCGCACCCGGGTGAGGCCGTGGATGACCCCCGACTTCTCATACCGATAGACCGACCCGAACTCGAACAGCCGCAACGGCAACTCGCGGTAGGAACGTCCCCGCGAGCGGTAGATGAGGTTGTGCATCGGGCAGTTCATCGCTTTGAGGTAGTAGTCCGACCCCTCCATGCTCATGGGAGGGAACATCGTGTCGGCGTAGTAGGGCAGGTGCCCGGAGGTGTGGAAGAGCCCCTCCTTGGAGATGTGCGGCGTGCCGACGTAGAGGAAGCCCTCCTCGATGTGCCGCCGTCGCGCGTAGTCCTCCATTTCCCGCTTGAGGACCCCGCCCTTGGGGTGGAACACCGGAAGCCCGCTGCCGAGCTCGTCCGGGAAGGAGTAGAGGTCAAGCTCGATCCCGAGTTTGCGGTGATCGCGCCGTTCCGCCTCGGCCAGCCGGTCGAGGTATGCCGTGAGGTCGGCCTTCGTCGGCCAGGCCGTTCCGTAGACCCGCTGCAACTGCTGGTTGGCCTGGTCGCCGCGCCAGTAGGCCGCGCTGGAGCGTGTGACCTTGAAGGCGTTGCCGAGCAACTTGGTCGTCGGGATGTGCGGGCCCCGGCAGAGGTCACCCCAGGCCCGGGTGCCATCGCGGCGCACGTTGTCGTAGATCGTCAGCTGGGCGCCACCGACCTCGACGCCGGCACCTTCCGCCGCGTCCTCGGCAGACCCGCCCTTGAGCCCGATGAGCTCGCACTTGAACGGCTCGCCGGCCAGCTCGACCAGGGCGTCCTCGTCGCTCACCTCGCGGCGCACGAAGGTCTGGCCCTCGTTGATGATCCGCTGCATGACCTTTTCGAGCTCTTTGAGGTCTTCGGGCGTGAACGGCGTGGTCACGTCGAAGTCGTAGTAGAACCCGTCCCGGATCGGCGGGCCGATGCCGAGTTTGGCGTCGGGGTTGACCTGCTGGACGGCCTGCGCGAGCACGTGGGCGCACGAGTGGCGCAGCACCTGCAGCCCGTCGGGGTCGTCGATGCGCACCGGCTCGACGGCGTCGCCGTCGGCGAGGACATGGGCCAGGTCGCGAAGCTCACCGTTGACCCGGGCAACGACGATCGCTCGGTCATCGGCGAACAGGTCGGCGGCGGTAGTCGCCTCCGCGACCGATCGCTCGTTTCCGGCGACGGACACGGTGATGCTGGCAGACACTGCGGGCTCCCTGCGGTGAGTGGCGCGGGCAGGCCCCGCGCGGCATACCCAAGGTTATCGGGCCTTCGCGTCCACGGTCGCGCCGGTTTCGGCGCGCTCAGCCCAGCGGGAGTTGGTCGCGCCGCCCGGCGCGCGCCGCCCAGATCCCTTGCAGCAACAGCCCCACGACGACTCCGAGGAAGCCCAGCCATCCCAGGGGCGAGACCGTCTGCCCGAGGACGAGGACCCCGAGTGCGGTGGCGGTGACCGGGTCGGCGAGCCCCAGAGTCGCGGCGGTGGCCGGGGGCAGGTGCAGCAGGCCGCGGGCGTAGAGGATGTTCGCGACCGCCATGGTGGCCAGCCCGAGATAGAGAGCGACGAGGACACCGCTGCCGGTCCGTGCCCACCCGATCCCTTGGCCGAGCGCGAACGGCAGGACGACGATGCTGCCAAGCAGGAAGGTCGAGGCGCACACTCCGATGGCATCCACACCCGACTCCAGGAGCGACTTCGCCGCGACCGTGTAGCAGGCGATCGACACTCCTGCTCCTGCGGTCAAGGCGATCCCGTCGAGGCTCCCGACCTGGGCACCCGCGCCGGTCAGGAGCGCCAGTCCGGCCACGCAGATGGTGGTGGCCAGCGCCCAGGTGCCCGTTGGGCGCTCGCGCCGCCAGACCCAGCCGAGTAGCCCGGTGAAGATGGGAGCGCTCCCCACGGCGACCAACGTGCCCAGCGGCACGCCGACCCGCGCCACCCCGGCGAAGAAGAACGGTTGGTATGCCGCGGCCCCGGCCGTCGCGATCAGCCCGGCTGGGCTCCCCCACAGCCGGACGACGGAACCGAAGGTGTCACCACGAGCCAGGACGAAGATGATGAGGGCGATCGCGCCGACGGACAGCCGCATGGCTCCGACGGTGAGCGGGTGGGCACCAGAGGGGGCGAAGGCTTGGGCGACGCCGGCCGTGCCGAACAACATCCCGCCCAGCAGGACGGATCCGGTTGCGGCAGCGCCCGATGGGGGGAGATTCACCAAGGGTGGACCTCCGTAGAGAGTTTGAGAACCCCTGCCCACCCTTGAAAACCCTATCTTTGCGCAGGTCACGGGGCTTCTACAAGCAGGTCCGGCGTGGGTCGAGGCCGACGGTGACGGACTCGCGGGGTCGGATGGTGCGGTCACTTGAGATGGCTCAAACCCTTCTGCGGCCCGAGCAGGTCGACGATCTGGTGGCGGAGTATCGGTCGGGAGCGACGCTCGTGGAGCTGGCAGCGCGGTTCGGAGTGAACCGCCGAACGGTGGCCGCCCACCTGACCCGTCGAGAGGTCCCGATCCGACGCGGAAGCTTCGACCCTTCCCGCATCCATGAAGCAGCCGACCTCTACCTCAGCGGGTTGACGCTGGTAGAGGTCGGCGTGAAGGTCGGGGCTGGGCCTCAGGCTGTCAGGCGGGCGCTCGCATCGCACGGCATCGTGATCCGGCCTGGCGGTGGGCATCGGTCTCGGAGCGGCTCGTCCTTCGTCGCAGTCGGCTGACTCTAGACGTGCAGTACCGGGACGCGAGTATCAGCCTCGGCGGATGCCTCACGGCGCTGACGGCGACGGATTGCGGCCTCGTGCAGGCGCGCGCGGACAAGCAGCACAACGCTCACGGGTCCCATGATGATGAACTTGAGTGCGTTCCAGCACGCCCAAAGCACGATGAGGTGCAGCCAGCCGGGACCGCCGTCGGCGACCGCGGACGAGCAGACGTAGGCGATCAGGAAGTACGGGAGAGCAACCAGCATCGCGGGCAGCCCCCACTTGAGTCCGCGTCGAGTGTGGATGGCTGCGAGCAGTCGGTTGCTCGGCATGTAGCGATGCAGATAGTCGCGGGTGCGAACGCTGAGCGTCCAGATGAAGCGGAACATGACGGGCCTCTCGTCACACGTGTTTCTCCGTCGAGGAGGCAGAACGTGTGTGAGTGCCCGAAGGCCGTCCCGGAGGACCCGCAATATGAGGAGAACCTGCCTCAACCTCCACTGTACGCCGGGGTCGGCGTTCACGGAACCCTCCGGTTTCCGCATCGCCGCGCGTACCTCTCTGTACGAGCGAGAGGAGCCGACGATGGCGAACCTGAGCCAGGTAGCCCAGGACGAGCGCACGGCGCGGATGGTGCTGTCGATGATCGTCGAACCAGACGACGCCGTGACAGGTCGTCTCTTGGGCGAGGTGGGAGCGGTTGAGGTGCTCCGGATCGCTGAGCGTGATGATGGGGTGCCGGGCCTCGGCACCGTTGACGCACGGGTCTGGCGCGCCCAGTTCGAGCGTTCGGACGCTCAGACACACTCCCAGCGCATCGTCGAAGCCCAGCGCCTGGGTATCGGAGTGCTGATCCCTGGCGACCAAGATTGGCCGCCCGCACTCGACGATCTTGGTGATCGGCGGCCATACGTCCTGTGGACTCGTGGCGCTACCTCGTTCCTGGCGCGACCGCTCAGCGAGTTTGTCACGATCACCGGCGCCAGGGCCGCGACCTCCTACGGTGAGCGCGTGGCCGGAGAACTGGCTTCCGACCTCGCCAACGCTGAACGGGTAGTCGTTGCGGGCGGTGCGTACGGCATCGAAGGGGCTGCCCATCGAGCGGCCCTGGCATCCGGTGGTGACACGATCGCGGTCATGGCGAACGGCGTTGATCGCCCCTACCCGATGGGCCACCGAGAACTACTTGAGCGAGTGGCAGACCTCGGCCTAATGGTCAGCGAGGTTCCACCTGGCTCAGTGCCTACGCGCCACCGCTTCCTCGCTCGCGCACGCCTGATGGCCGCGCTCTCCGCAGCGACCGTTGTGGTCGAGGCCGGCGTCCGCTCGGGCTCGATGAAGGTGGTGCGAGAGGCCCAACAGATCGGCCGTGCCGTTGGGGCTGTCCCCGGGCCGGTCACCAGCGCAACCAGCATGGGACCTCACCAACTGCTCCGCGACAACATGGCCGCCATCGTGGTGGACGTCGGCGACATTGGCGACGCATTGAGGAGATCGCGACAAGCGACAAGCGCCGCTATCCAGCACGGGGCCTTCCGCGAGAACTCTGCGCACCTCGGGCGCTCACTCTAGCCAGATCGCCGTCGCAGTCCCAGCGAGAAAGACCCAAGCCGGCGGGGCCAGCCCCGGGCCAGCCCAGACGCTCCGCGCTGGCCACATTCTTATCGGAGCATTGCCTGTCGCACTAGGACCTCAAGAGCTTCGTCTACGTCGTCTGCTGACAGGATCGACTCCAACTGAGAACGATCGATCATCACGACGCAGATTTCCTGCGTTGAGAACCTCAGCTCTTGCATCCGCGCATCGTCCGTGAATCCAGCCAGTGAGACCAGTACCGCTATGCGTGCGGTTCCTCGCTTAGTCTGGAGCTTCGTGATGAGCGACGAGACCATAGGCTGCGATGCCTTATCGGCCCGATTCTTGGACTCGACAAGAATGAATGGTACGCCGGACTTCTGCCAGACGCGGGAACTGAAGTTGTCAATCTGAAGAACCAGATCGATCTCCTCGGTCTCGTTCCGGTAATTTCGCTCCACGACCTTTAGGTCACGCGCTTGAGCGAAGGTGAACGCTAGCAGCGCTTCGAGGCGCTGCCCCTTCTCGTGGGCGGTTCCATCTCCGATCCGATTCCAGACGACGCTCGCGACGCTTCGTCGCAGGTCAGGTGATACTGGCACCTCAACATCAGCCAACGCAGCGAGCAACGGCCTGGGAGTGAGCTGCTTGGTCGTGTCGTAGTCATCTAGAACAATGACGTCTGCGTCAACACCTACGAGCAACTCCACGATTTCTGGCTTGAACAATGATGCGAGATTCAGCGCCAGCGTCGGCTTGATTCCCATCTGCGCAGCGAGGTCAAGACGGTCACGAACGAAGCGAGGCAACTGGTCGGGAAGGAAGACATAGAGAAGCCTCCTACCATCCTTCGAAACGGCGTTGGGCTTCCAGCGTTTGCTCCCTAGGTCGAGTTCGACGTCCGGGGCCCAATCCTGACCTTTGTCGCTCGCGTAGATGCGCTCAGCGGCCGCGTCGACATCGACGATGCCAACCGGGCGCCCTCGCGATGGCTCATCAACGATCTCGTCCACGAGTGCGCCCTCGACCTCAGTTGTGCTGCTCATTCGAGTCGATCAGCGCTGTGATTTGTTGGATGAGTTCGCGGCCGAGGCGGCGGACCTCTTCATTGTCCGAGGTCCCCGCCGTCTTGGTCAGGAGCCTCGCGAACACCGCAACCATGGTTGAGGTTCGGCGCCCCAGTTTGTCCACCTCGACCATCATCTGAACAGTCTCTTCGTACGCGTCATCGATAGTCGCCTCCGGCTTCTCGATGAGATCTCGGATCGAGGTATCGAGCGAAGAGGTTCCAGTGCCGTTCGACTCAGCATCCTGCGCAGCGAACCTGATGATCGGTGAGACTTTGCGGAGGCTGACGGTGTCGGTGATCACTTGGTCAAGTCGCTTCTGGACGAAAGCCTTACTCACGCGATCTTCGCCGTACTCGTCTAGAATCGCGGGCCTGTTGCTGCGCAGGGCATCGATGACGTTCTTCTTGAGTTCCCAGAAGAAGTTGAGGGGGATCGTCTCCTCCCGGATGTATTCCTGCCACTGCTCGGGGAGCGTGACAACATAGCGGAGCTGTCGCACACGTTCGATCGACAGACCAGTGAGGTCGCGAAGTTCGCTGTCGTTGGGCTCCTGTCCCTCCGCGTCCTTGATCTCTTGCGCAAGCCGCTGGAGCGCCTTTGCGGTCGGAATATCACGCCAAGGCTCCCGGATCAGATGGATGTTGAACATCTGCTGGAGGACTTCGCGCTCGCTGCGTTCCGTCGTGATGACAGCCGGAATCTTGCTGTGGCCGAGATCGCGGGCGCATCGGAACCGACGCTCGCCATCAACAAGGACGTACTTGTCGCCCTTCGGATACACGACAATTGGAACGAGCACGCCTTCCAAATCGATGGAGTCCGTGAGTCGATCCAACTCATCCTTCGGGAAGTCCAGGCGCGGGTTCTGAGCGTTCGGCTCGACATCCGACACACTCAGTTCCCGCAATTGTGCGGTTGCGTTCTCCTGCGTATCGACTTGCTCTTCAGCTTCAGACGAGACAGACATATAGATTCTCCGTTGCCGACTTCTTGGACGCGCCTGTGGAAGCGCCCATCGTTGAGTGGTTTGCGTCGTACGACCGGGTCTGAACGTCACCAAAGTACTGAAGCGCGATCTCCGGCACAGTCGCACCTGCGTCGCCTAGCAACCCACTTGACGGATAACTAATGACCAGGGGGACTTGCATTCGCGATACGTTCCGACAGAGGTCATGGAACGATGACACGACAGCAGTCTTCAACGAAAATCCGGTGGTAAAGCGATCAGACCTATTCCGCCCCGCGCCAGTGGAGTCTGGAAAATCGTAGCGGTACAGCGTTTCGTACATGTGGTAATACCGGCTGTATTGATCCTTCGTATATGGCGGGTCTGCATACACGGTCCCAATGTCGCGGAGTTCCCCCGCACTGACAAGGTCGAGCGCGTCGCCGACGTATACGGAGTTGTTCCTCCGCCATGCCTCGTCACCAACCTGCGAAACTGCTTCGAGTGCCAAACCGAACTCGTCCCAGAGTGAACGGGTCCAAGTACGCACAATACGCGTGTGCGCTGATTCCGAGTTTGGCCTGAGGAACTGGGCTGTGTGGCCCGGAGCGTTGACAAGGACGGATGTTCCGGCAATCCAGGCGGCCAACATCCAGTCGCGGTCTCTTAGGTGGACATCGGCGTCTATGGCCGCCCTTGCGGCATCCAACTCAATAGCTTGGCGAAGACTGAGGTATCCGGCCGAGAAGTACAAACTTGCGAGCTCGTAGTGTTCTGAACCACTCGACTCGGCCGCGAGCTTCGCCTTCCGGCGGCGTGCTGCAGAGTTGCCTACATGCTGCGCTTTGTCCATGTAGCTGAGCAGATCGGCTCGCGAGCCACGGAGAGCCGTGGTCTCGGTCTTCAGCTCTACGGCATAGACGGCTTCCAACTCGTGGAGCCGGGCCTCGTACGAGGGAAGCAGACGCTCTATGACCTCTGCGGACGGCGTAGAGCGGTCAGGTCCCGTGAAACGTGCCCGTGATACTGCCGCAGTAAAACTCAGCGCGTCGTTCGTGACGACCGACGCGGTCTCTCGAAGGCTCTCCGCCACGCTACCCATGCCGGAGAAGAGGTCTACAACGCGCCCATCGGGCTTGAGCTCGGAGATCGTGTCACGTACATGGTCCGCCATGTGGCGCTTCGTACCCATGTACCGGACTACCACCTACCCGCCTCCTTCCGTGCGACGATCAACTGCTCCAACGCTATCGGCTCCTCCTGACAGCGCGGGCCTGACTCGCCGATCGTTCCGCGCGTCGAGCCCCGATCTGGCGCTCCCGGGTGTATAGGTAGGGCCGGTCGTCGTGGTGCTCGACCCAGTTGGCCAGCCGGGGCTCCCGACTGTTGGGGTCAAGTCCGGCAACCCAGTGGTCACAAGATCGCGGCCGCAACGGCGAGCGAGTTCCGGGTGTCTACAGTCCGCGGATGCCGTGTGCTGGGGACTGCGAAGCTCTCCCTTCTTCGGCGCCCACGGCACGGCGCGCCTGGACTGCCCGATCAATCGCCGATCGCGCTCGGGCGGCGTCGATCTTCTGCGCGGTTGACTCGGGCGGGGCGCCGAGGGGTGTGTCGTCGGTGATGCGGTATCGGTCTCGGTAGGCGGCGACCACGCGTGCGGACCTGCGCCACGTTGCCGCTTGTCGTCGGTCGGCGGGCGGCGCTCCCAGTGCCGTCATCCACGGTGCGCTCTCGGTCAGCGCAGTGTCGAGTATGGCGTCGGCGCGCGCCTCGATCAAAGCTTCTCGCTCGTCGAGTGCTGCACGCATCTCGGCGTCCGTTACGCCGTGGGCGTGTGGGATGAGGCCAGCGATGAGGTGTGGCGGCTTCCTGGTTCGTCCTGACCCGGCCGGTCGAGCCGTTGCTCGTTCGACGCGGTAGTGGAGGACGGCGGCGATGTCGTCGGCGTCGCTGAACCCTCTCGCTGCGACAAGCCGCGGCAGCAGCGCGTCGACATCGTGGTGGTTGGCCTCAGCGCGGCGGAGTTCGGCGGCGAGTGGCCCGAATGCCTCGGATTCGATGGCGCTGTCGGCCTGTTCGTCGGTGAGCCCGGAGCTGCGGATGAGCATGGCCCAGCGGTCGCGTTGGGCTGCGGCGGCGATGGTCTCGTACTCGGCGGCGAGCTGGGCGATCGAGCCCCACTGCTCTTGCTCAGCGACGATGGTCTCGTGCGCCGAGAGCTCAGCTCCACTGTGCTGGAGCACGCCGTAGAGCACGCTGCGTGCGGTCGCGTTGGGGTCGTCGCCGGGGTGCGGCTCTGCATGGTCGTCGGCGCGGTCGAGGGTGACGTAGGCGCGGTTGGAGTGCCGGCCTCGGGTCATGGCGACGTAGAAGGTCTCTCTGGTCGAGGTCGGTTCGACCAGCACGTGCGCGGTGTCGGTCGTGACGCCTTGCGCACGGTAGGCGGTGACTGCGTAGCCGAGATCGACACTCTCGGAGACATACGAGGCTGGCAGGACGATACTGCCGCCGAACCTTCGCCCACGCCTCCGAACCGCGGTGGTCCCGTCCTCGCGGACGGTGGTCCCGGTCCCGTAGTCGCGCGCAATGGTGAGAGTCCCGTCGGCGCCGACAGCGGTGATGATCCAGACATCGCCGTTGCGCACCCAGTCCCGTCCAGTCACGGTGCGAAGCCGCCGGTTGTTCTGTCGCGTGATGATGGTGTCGCCAACCCCGGCGGCGGTGCCGTCGCGCAGTTCGACCTCGCGGTCGGGGTTCAGCGTCTTGTTGTGGATCAGGTCGGCGCGGGCGCGTCGGTTGAGCGCGGTCACGTCTTCGTGGGTCTCGGCGATCAGCACCGAGACGAGCCCTTTGTCGCGGTCGGCGCGCCAGGCGTTGTAGGCGGAATCGGTCATGGTCTCGGCGTCGCCGCCGGTGATGCGCTGATGGTCCAGGTAGGCGTCGATGGCCTGGGCACGGCCGTGGCGCAGCTCGAGTGAGGCGGTCTTCTCCCAAGCGTGGGTGAAGCGGTGAACGTCGACCAGTTCCGGGGTGTCGTCCCGGTCGTTGGCGATCATCGCGAACGCACCGCCGGCGTCCACGGACTGGAGCTGGGCGTAGTCGCCGACCAGTAGCACCTTCGCGCCAGCATCCTGAGCAAGGTGGGTGATGCGGTCCAGCGACAGAGTGCCCGCCAAGGATGCTTCGTCGATGATGACGAGCTGACCCCTCTCGAACGTCGTGCCGTGCAGGAGATGGTTCTGCCACCACTTCGCCGTGTTCTCGGTCGCGATCCCCAGATCGTCGGCCAGCACCTGCGCGGCTACCGCCGACGGCGCGAGGCCCACGACGGAACCGGCGCCGTGTTCGGCTTCCCACGTGCGGCGGAGTGCGTTCATGGCGGTGGTTTTCCCCGCCCCGGCAGGACCGACGAGGACATCGAGCATCCGTCCTGACACGGCGATGCGGATCAGAGCGTCGGCTTGGTCGTCGCCGAGCAGCCGACCTTCGGGGTCGGCGCGACGCGTGATCTTCTCGACCGTCGCGAGCGCCACTGCCGGTCCGGTCAAGTTGCTGGCGCGTTCGAGGAGCCTGTCCTCGGCCGCGAGCTGGGTCTCCGAAGTGAACACGGTCGAACTCTTCGGGCGGAACACTGAGGTGCCGTCTTCTCGGCGGAACACGATCGGTGAGGTAGCGAGTTCGGGTGGCGTCAACCGGAGGGACACCTGTTCGGCGGCGTCGGCGACCATCGCGACGATCGCTTCTCGGTCTTGCATGGTCGCGAATCGCCAGCCCATCGTCTGCCTGGATGCCTCGGCCATGAGATTCCAGCGGCGCCAGGTGGATCGCTTCTCACCGACCACCTCGACCACTGAGCGGCCGATCTCGCCGATCACGTCGAGCGGCACGTCGTCGGCGCGAAGCAGCAGCGGCTTGTCGTTGTCGGTGACCTCGCGAGCCCACATCGTCGCGTCCCGTTCCAGCGTCTTCGTAGCGCGGGCTCGCCACTCTGCGGTGAGGTCGGCCAGGGACCGGACCTGCTTCTCGGGCCGCGTGGTCAGGGTTGCTTGGGCGCGGAGCTTGAGGATCGTCGCGTTCGAGGGCTGGCGGCCGTGCTGGGCGACGTACTCAGCGATGAGGCGGTCCTTCTCTACGTCGATGTGGCGGGCGCGGGTGGAGAACTCCGCGACCAGTTCTTCGGGCACCCCGGTGATCGCCCACGCCGGGTTCCGGTCGCGGCCCATCTCGCGCGCCTCCCATGCCACGCCAAACGCCCGGGTCATGTGGTCGGCGAACACGGCCTCGTGGAGCTCGGAGAGGGCGACCACGGCGGCGTGCATCGGTCGGCCGTCGAGCGAGCGCCACTTGCCGTCGAAAGCGGTCTTCACCTTGTTGCTGATGACCACATGTGTATGGAGATGGGGGTCGCCGGCACGGGAGTCGAAGTGATCGAACGCGGTCGCGACGAGCCCGGTGACATCGACCTGCGCAACCGCACCGTCTCCGGCGGTTGCGCCCGTGCGGGTGGCTGCAACCTCGCGTTCCATGAACGCAACCACCTCCGCAACCGCTCGATGATGCGCCTCACCGATCAGAGCCTGCACCCCGGCGTCAGCGACCGCCCACAACACGCTCGCGGACTTCGGGATCGAGAAGGTGAAGTCGAACCCAGCCACCGCACGTCGTGTGCTCCGGGCAGTCTCCTCGGCCACGATCTGCGCAACGGCCTCACCTTTGGCACCAGGTGTCATGGTCGGTTCGAGGTCAGCGATCCGCGCCTCGATCCGCTTCGCATCGCTCTTGTAGATCGGGAAGGCACGACCGAGCGGTTGGTCGGTGATCGGATCATGGCCAGCCCCCATCAGCAACTGGAGTTGGTGCTCTGAGACTCGGTCGCCCACCTGAATCTCGCCCTTGCCGAGAGCCGCTACGCCCGCGCCGAGCCAGCGGCCGGGAGGAGTGCCTTCTTCCATGTAGTAGCGAGTGAGCGGCGTCGAGAGCGACCTGTTGCCGTCGGCTGCCGCGACGGTCTTGAGCAGGTACTTGTAACCGTCACCCGCCGACATCACACGCATCGAAACAGTCATGGTCACCTCCGCTCCTGTCGGGCAGGTGAGCACCCGACCCCGGTGACCTCTGTTGCCGGTAATGCCCGGCTGAACCTCGATCTGCAAGACGCGTGTGGCATCAGAAGGAGGTCCGAGCAGAGGCCTGAGAACGAGGCTCCGGCGACGGCTCCGACGCCTGCTGGGCGGGGTGGCTCGGGTCAGCGTGGGCGGTCATCGGATGCGTGTCGGAGTCGTGCACCTGACAGGTGACCAGCTCGGCACCGGTTCTCGACGAGGCGCGGATGTCGGGGACGACTGTCAGCCGGAGAGCTTCATGCACGAACCCAACGCCAGTAGCGATTCACGGCTCAGGATCGGGTCGCTGTTCAGCGGGTACGGCGGCCTCGACCTCGCCGTCGAACACGTTTTCAACGCCAAGACGGTGTGGTTCTCCGAACTCAACGAACCCGTCGCCCAAGTCTTCGCCCGCCACTGGCCCGACGCACCGAACCTGGGCGACATCACCGCTATCGACTGGAGTCAGGTCGAGCCCGTGGACGTCCTCATCGGCGGGTTTCCCTGCCAGGACGTGTCCACCGTCGGCAAGCGCGCCGGCATCGCGCCAGGCACCCGCTCGGGGCTGTGGGCACACATGGCCGCAGCGATCGACGAGCTCCAGCCTGAATGGGTCGTCATCGAGAACGTCCGCGGGCTGCTGTCCTCACCCGCGACACGAGCAGCCAGACAAGGAGACGGCCATGACCAACGCAACCCCCGTGACGCAACCCTTCGCGGCATGGAACCCGACCCGTGGCATCTGGGAGACGACGCAGCTCGACCTCTACGGGCTCTCGGCGCCGTACTCGGGGATTTGGCCGACCTGCGGATGGATGTGCGATGGATCGGTCTACCGGCTGCCCTTGTCGGCGCTCCTCACCAACGCTTCCGCATCTTCGCCCTCGCCCGGCGCACTGTTCCGCACCCCACTGGCGACCGACTCCTCACGCGGCGGGGAAACCCTCGACCAGGTGCGAGCCCGGCGAGGGACCATCGCTCTGTCCCACCAGATCATCGACTTCGCCCTCCACGGACCGGCTGGCTCGCCGAACAGGAGAGCCGAGTCGGAGACGCTGTGGTCCCTGATCGACGGACTGTTCAGCGCTGGGGACGCTACGCCGACGCCATCACACGATGGGAACACATCACCGGGCGACCCGCACCCGCGCCAGCCCTCCTGAATGACGCCGACGGCCCCCGCCCAGCACCAGCATTCGTGGAGTGGCTAATGGGCTTGCCGACCGCGTGGGTCACCGACGGCGCAGAGCTGACGCAGAACCAACAGATCACCGCGCTTGGGAACGGAGTCCTGCCACTACAGGCTGCGCAGGCACTCGATCTTCTGGGCGCCCGCTCAGGTTCCGTCCGAAGTCTTCATGGTCGGTGAGCGGCCAAGTAGCGCTTGGTACTTCTCGGCCGTATCGACCGCTCCGACTATCCGGTCGACGAGTTTCGGCCGGTATACGAACTGCTTGAACGCGGGTGAGTAGACGCAGTAGCCGTCTGACTTCGGCAACTGTTCCTTGTCACCGCTCTTGGCCGGGCCGATCTGCCATGCCTTCCGGATGGCGGTGAAGTCGTTGACCCTGAACTTGAACGGAATTCGCTTCTCCACCGCAGCCGCGGCAGCCTTGGGCAGCATCTCATCGCCGTGCACTGCTTCGCGGTACTTCTCCGCAACGATCACGCTGCCTTCTTGTCCGAGGAGTGCCTGAAGTTCCTCCTCGCTGAGGTCTTCTTGTCGCACGAAGTTGAGCGCTAGGTCCGCCTCCGTCTTCGGTCCCTTCATCGGAAGCAGCAGGAGGCGGTAGGCGAATCGCTCGTCACTGCGCACCTCGTCAGGGAGGCCGACTTGGAACTCAGTGATGAAGCTTGAGACGGCCGCGGGCAGTCCGCGCCGGAGATTGCGTTGCTCCTCGTACCTCGACGGGCTGAGCGACTGCACGAAGACTGGGAACTTCAGCTCTGAACCCAGCGTCTCGCGGGAGCCGAACCGGCGCACAAGTTCCGCCTCGAAGTTGATGATGCAAGCGTGCGCCTCGGCGGCCGTAGCAACCAAGACTGAGTCCTGGAATCGGTGCTCGACGTGATTCCGCAGCCCGACGAAGAACTCGACGTTGGCTCTGATCGGGTCGTTGTCCTTGAACTCGTGCCTCAGGCACTGGGTCAAATCCCAGGTCTTCTTCGAGCCGTCCGGATTTCGCTTGAAGAGGCGGCGACCGCCTGACTCGCGGTAGAAGATTTCCGCCTTGCGGCGCATCCGGTCAGCGTGGAGCAGGTTCTGCCAGGCGAGGTGGATGTGGACGATGAAGTCACTGAAGCTGCGCCGATCACCGGGACGGTTGTAGAAGTCGATGGCGACGAGAGCCTGTCGTCGAGCCTCATCGAGCGTGTGCCTCCACGCGGGTGGACGTGCCATCCTGGTCAGCCTTTCTCGACCGATGGCGTCCCCGACATGAGGAGGTGAGTGATCCTTGCCGGGTCGTTTCCGAATCGAGCCACCGCTACCCTCAGCTCTTCTCGAAGCCGGAGCTCGGGTCGAACTTGAGAACGCGGGCGTTCTCGCCGATAGTGCGGACCTCGGACTCGTCGAAGCCACCGGGCTTGGTTGCCTGGATGTCGATGGTGATGTCGAGTCGCGCGCCTGCACCGGCGAGTCGGTCGATCACCTCGCGGGTGACGTTGCCGATGTCGCGGGCGTAGCGGTCGGAGTCGATCTTGACCGATCCGAAGAACCGCGCCAGGACTGCCTCCAGCGCCGACTCGACCTCAGACTGCTCGCCGCCCTCGGGGGGCGCACTACCCGTCCATACGAAGTCGACCGGCCCGTCCCCTGCTGAGTCGCCATCCGCGGTAGCGGCGCTAGCGGCGGCCTCGCGGATCGCCGCGATGCGGTCGGCCTCAGCCTGCCGTTGCGCACGCTCGGTCTCGATGAGCAGTGTGCTGTCGGTGACCTGAATCCTGGTGTTGGGGTTCGGCGCCACGAGCAGGCTGCGGTAGCGGCCAGTCTCGGCGTCTTTCCCCGAAGCGATCGCAAAGCGCTCGTTGTCGACGAGCACCGCCGAGAGCGACTGCTCGATGGCACTGTCGAGCACCTCGCGTCGGACGAGACGGGGCAGATACGTGTAGCGGGTGAAGTAACCCCACAACTCGCCGACGGTGATCTCACCGGCATCACGCCACAGAGCACCGAGCTCGTTGTGCAGCGTTGAGCCGAGGATCGGCGCACCGAAGTCGGTGACGAGCTGATCCTCACGCCCGAGTTTGGCGCTGACACGCTCAGCCAGCGAGCGCCCGCCAGAGTCGGGCACCCTGTCGGCAACGAGCTCGAATGGCTTGGTCGGGTCGAACTGCTCAGGGTAGACCGCCCACACGAAAGTGTCGCGGATGCGGTCGGAGACGGTCTGATCGAGTCGGGACACCCAGTCGTCAGTCTGCTTGCGCTGTTGCGCCGACAGGTTGAGGCTGTCGCTAGTGGCCTGGACTCGCTTCCAGCCGAGGTAGCTGCGGGTTGCCGCTTCGAGGCTCTCCAACTCGCTCTTGTCGGCGAGCAGGAAGATCAGCGTGTTGCGGTGGATGCGCTGGCTCGCGCCCTTGCTCTCGATCGCGTCTCGAACCCACGCATGCGCGGCCGAATCCGCGCCGTCCTGCTTGCGACGGGCGTGCCGCGGGTGCGCGATCACTAGGCGCGTGTCTTCAAGGTCGGGAATGTCGGCGGACGACGACGGGGCGATGTGCACCCGGTCGAACACACCGCGCACGCGCTCCTCTCCCTGAAGTCGGCGGGTGATCTCGTTCCACACCGTCTCGACATCCTCACGGAGCCGCTCGGCATAGTCGTTCGCGGTCTTCGTAACCGACGGCTGGGTGTCGAACCAGTAATGGCCCTGCTCCTCGTAGAAGTAGGTCGAGCGCTGCGCGAGCAGTTCGACGGCGCTGCCGAAGTTCCCGAGGGTGTCACCGGGAACTGCGGTGCCGAGCCAGAGGTACTGCTTGTCGAGCCCTTTGCGGGTGCTCTTGATCCTGGGGGCTGCGCCCATGAAGATCGTTCGGGCGATGCGCTGGGTGACGAATCGTTGGCCGAGGTTGGGGCGGTCGAGGTCGATTTGCTGCGCGGTCGAGCCGGGGCCGTCGATGTCGGAGTCGATGATCGGTTTCCACTGATCTTCGAGGTACTGCGTCAGGTCCGTGTTCACGGTCGTCGCGTCCAGCGGCACGTTGCCGGGCAGGATCAACGGCGAGGCGTCGTTCGATGCCCACAGCTCGTGCACGATCGACGAGACGAGCTTCAACACACCGCGGGTGCGCTGGAACCGCTCTAGCGTCGACCAGTCCTCATACAGACGATCGAGCAGTTCGGGGTGCAGTGGGTAGGAAGCACGGATGCGCTTCTCGTAGTCATCGTTCGGCGACGCCGCATCGCGCGGGAACAGCGCGGTGTTGTTGCGGTACAGGTTCGTGAAGCTGCGCGCCACAGCCGAGATGGTCGTGAGCCCTTCGGCGTTCGGGGCCTGGAACAGCCGGCGGCGGACGATCTCGAACGACTCGTCCTTGCTCGATGGCCGCCACTGGTCGGCGACACGGCGGATCACGTTCTGAAGGCGTTCGAGCGCGAGCTGGCCGTTCGCGCCACCGATCTCGATGTCGCTGCCGCGTCCTTCGGTGCCGGTGTCGGAGGCCGGGATCGAGACCACGAGCATCACGCCCGGCACGGAACGGACGATCTCGGTCAGCGACTGGGCAAAGGTGAACTGGGTCTCGAACGAACCGGACGGGAGTTCCTTGTCGGTGACGAGCTGGCGGGCGTAGGCCACCCACTCGTCGATGAGGATCAGCGAGGGCGAGTAGCGCACGATCAGAGTGCGCAGCGCCTCACCGGGATTGGTGCCGGCACGGTCGTCCTCGGCGATCAGGTCGTAGGCTTCACGCCCGCCGAGCTGCCAGGCCAGTTCACCCCAAAGCGTGCGAACCTCGGTACCGTCATCCTTGATGATCGGCGAGCCGGCCTTCAGATAGGTGCCAACGAGGGCGACTCGTCGGACGTCGAGAGCGCCGAGGTCGGGGTTGCCGTTCGCGGCGATGAGTTCCTGAAGCTCCTGCGGGAAGTCCTTGGTTGGTGTGCCGCTGAACAGGTGGTACAGCGCCAGCATCGAGTGGGTCTTGCCGCCACCGAAGTTGGTCTGAAGGTTCACCACTGGGCTGGCGCCTGCTTCGCCGTTCAGTCGGCGAAGTGCGCGCGACAGCAGGTCGCGCAAGCCCTCGGTGAGGTAGGTGCGGGTGAAGAACTCGACCGGATCCCCGTACTCGGGGCTCGTCGCTTGACCCGTGTGGACAAGGTGCAGGTCGGCCGCGAACTCCGATGCGGTGAACGCGCCGCGCGCCACGTCATCGTGGGGCCGGATCACCTCACGCCACGGGCGCAGCCCGGAGCCAGGTTCGAGCGACACCTTCGTGCGCTTGACCTGCTTGCGGGTCTGGTCCTCGAACACCGTCCGCTGGAGATCAACGCGCAGCTTTCGCACGTCCTCGGCGGAGTCGACCGCGCCGACCGCATGCAGCAGCCGCTCGATCGTGTCCAGTGCCCGCGATGCGTCGTCCGAGCTGAAAGGCTCGTTGTGCGCCCACAGGTTCCGGGTCTCGCGCAGCTCGGATGCGAAGCCCTGCTGGGCGCGGGAGAGCACGTCCTTGAAATGATAGCCCTGCTCAGTGATCGCGCGGAGCTGCACCTGCACATCGTGCTTGGTCAGCGTGCGCAGCGGCCCGCCCCGGCGCTGGGCATCCTCCTTCGCCCACGCCGCCGGCCAGTCAGCAGTCTTGTAGGCCCGCGTCATGACCTCATCGATCTCGTCCAGGAGCCCCTCGGAGAGCAGGTCAAAAGCCTTGCCCACTCGATCTCGGTTGTTCATCGCCATCGTTGTCTCCTAGAACCCACTACTTACTGCCGACGAGGCTGCATCGAGCGCCGGCCAATCCCTACTCATCAATGTCTTCTTCCGCCGCTGCGGTGAGCTGCCTCCGCGCGATCCGCTCCTGTGCCTCCCGGTAGACCGCCTGGATACGGGCCTGGAGCTCCGCCTTCGGAGGCAGGGTCGTCCAGTATTCGGCGACCACGATCCCGTCCTTGTGCAGTTCGAGCAGCTCGATCTGGTCACGGCTCGCCTCGGTACACAGGATGAGGCCGATGGGCGGATTCTCGTCTGCCTGGCGTTCGTGCCGGTCCAGCCACTTCAGATAGAAATTCATCTGCCCCTGGTAGCTCGGCTTGAACTTCCCAACCTTCAACTCCACCGCGATCAGCCGACGCAGTGGACGGGAGTAGAACAGCAAGTCGAGGTAGTAGTCGTCGCCATCGAAGGTCATGCGCTTCTGGCGTTCGACGAACGCCCACCCGCGACCGACCTCCAACAGGAACGCCTCCATGTCGTGGACCAGAGCCGCTTCGAGGTCGCGCTCCAAGAAGGTGTCGGCCAGCCCGAGCATGTCCAGCAGCATCGGGTCGCGGAAGGCATCCAGCGGGACCCCCGAGCCCTCGGGAATCTGCGAGTCCGCGATCTCACGGCGCTCGAACGCCTTGCGGGAGATGGCGTGGCGCAGGTCACGGACGCTGAGGTGGCGGTCGATGATCTCCTTCACGTAGAAGGCTCGTGCGTCGTCGGTTGCGAGCGGAAGCAGCTCGCGGAAGTGGGTCCAACTAACTTGTTGCGCCAGTGACGCAACAAGTTCGGTCTCGGTGAACTGCTGGGAGAACCGCACCATCCGATACAGGTTCGTTCGGTCGTAGCCTCGGCCGTACCGTGAAGTCAGTTGTTGCGCCAGTGATGCAACAAGTTCCTGGTCGTGCCCGGCGCGTCCTTCGCGCAGCACGGCCACGTCGATCAATCGACCGATGTACCAGTTCCGCAGCGTCAAGGTGGCGTTCACCTGCGCGGCCGCGAACGCCTGCGCCTGGTCGATCAGAGCCGACACCTGCTCTACGAGTTCGCCGCCCTCGGCGCTGACCGACTCCGCGATGGCCCGGAACGGAGTCAGGTCCGCGCCAGAGCGACGCGCCGCTGCGCCACCGCTCCGGGCTTGATCTCGACTGCCAGGCACGACCTAATCCTCGTCCTCGTCGAAGTCGAACGCCTGCTGTGACGAGCGTGGCGTCGAGGCGTACTTGCGCGCCTGCTCGTTCACGTCACCCCAGGCGCTCACCAAGCCGTTGAAGAGGATGGCGTCCTTCGTGTCCTTCTTCTTCTCGGCCTCGTGGAACAGCAGGAAGCCCAGTTCCTTCACTGCGTCAAGGTTCACGCGTGTGTGCACCGACGGCAACAACTCAGCCACCTTGTCGGCCCCGTCCTTGGCCATCACGGCGGCCAAGCGGACGGTCGCCTCCCAGACGCTGACTCGTTCATCGACTGTTGCATCCCACTGACCCGCCAACTGAGACGGCGAGAGGAGGTGAGCCTTGCCCCCCTTGGCTTCGAAGATGCCACCGCGCTCCAAGGCGCCCACTGAAGTATCCGATGAGCGTGCCAACTGATCAGCGATGCCCGAGTTCTCCTGGCCCCACCCGTACTGCCGATACCACTTCACGGCGAAGCGAGTGTCTGGATCGAAGTCTGACTCCTGCTCGCCCAACACCTCGTCCAGAGTTGCGTTGATTAGGAGGAGTGCGTCTCGCACGCTCATGTCGGAGCCGTCAGCTTCGCGCACGCGCGAATACCGAGAGAAGACCCCGATGCCTGGTCCGATGGCCGCCTGAGCTAGGTCGACCGGAGCGACCGCACCCTGCATGAGCCGCCGAAGTGCCTCCGGCAGCTCTGCCTTCAAAGCAGCAACCAATGCGCGACGTGTCGTTGCAGGGGCGTCTTCAGGGCGCGGTCGGCAGGCCAAGACAATCGATGAGGCGAGGGCGTTCTTTTCCTGAGACAGCGGACGGTTGGACATCTCACTGCGCATTGGCCATGTTGCGGTGACTTCCCAACCCGTACTGATCAGTCCGCTGAGCAAGGTGTACCAGCCCGTTGAAACCTGCCCGTCGATCCCCGCATCTTGCTGCTTGTACGCGTAGTACACAGTCAGTGGGATGTCCGAGGCGGCTGTATGCCGCATCTTCCGGAAGACATCGTTGAATCCGTCGATGAAGAACTGCTCTGCGCCATCCTTGCCATTGTGGCGATGAGGATTCGCGACCAGCTCGTCAGCCTTCGGCGTCAGCAACGTCCTGACGGCTTCCGGTCGCACATCTCGGAGGGATCGCCGAAGCCAGACGTAGAAGAAGTCTGATAGGTCGGAGTATCCGATGTAGTCGTAGTACGGCGGATCAGTTGAAACTGCGACTCCCCGGTAGTCCACCGAACCTGCGTCCCGTTGCTCAGCAACCCCGGGACCGGAGCCGGTGGGCAGGCTTTCGAGTACCTTCGCGACCCACTCGACCTGACCCAGGAAGTTGCCTGTCGAGTCAGAGAAGGGGTTGACCTCGGCGAAGTCCCAGATCATCGGGATGGCCTGACGTGCGAAGACGTTACGTGCGCTGTCCCGACTGGAGTCCCAACTGCAAAGATTCGAGTATCTATCCGTCATGCGGCTGAGCGAGAGCGCCAGATAGGTGGCTATTGCATCAGCATAGGCTTCTGCTCCGGAGCCACCGTCGTCGAGCGATCTCCCACTGTCCATTCCTGCACTGACTGCATCTGACAGCACCCGTTGGCGGACTTCAGAAATGAGATCACTGAACGTGGTGAGGGTCAGGAGTTGTCGGTTGGTGAAGAGGTCTGCCCACCGAGTCATTCCGTACGTCTGAGTCTTGATGTCACGTGGGTAGTGGCCGATCTCACCCTCCGGGACATCCTCGGGACGTTCCACTGTGGCGGCGGCGATGTGCGCCGTTGAGGGCGAAAGGTACAACCGCCCACGAGGTCCCTCTGCGACAATCGCGATCATGTGCTGCCCGATGCGCCCGGAACGTCCCTCTTCACGAACGTAGTTCAGGCTGAAAGGCGTGTCGTCGCCGACAACGGCACCACCTTTCCGGCCGACGGTGCCATCAGACGGTGGCCCGCTTGGATCGTGGACGACCGTGTACGTAATCGAACCGTTTTCGATGGATGGTGAAACAAAGGCTTCACGCCCTTTTCGCTTACTCAACCACCAGGAGTTCACGAGCGGAGTCTCAATCGGGTTCGCAGGGTTAGGGCTCCTGACTGTGCGAGCCCACTTCCACGCGATCACGGTATGTTCGGTGCCGCCAGGAGCTACAGCCCGAGGGAAATGGTGGCCGATACGACGAAACGCCTCGTCACTGACCCACTTCCCGTAGTCTCGAACATCAGCAGCAAGACCGTCGGTGCCCGACCAAGGTGTTGTCTGACCTTCAACAGTCGGCGACACTGGGGGTGTTGCGGCAAAGCGCGACGGGACATCGATCATCGCGTTGCAGAGGAGCACTGCGACAGGGTTCAGATCACTCGCGTAGGCCTCAAGCCCCAACCGGTGCGCTTCCAAAGGGATGGATCCACCCCCCGCGAAAGGGTCAGCAAGTCGCGGCATCTGACCACCGTTGCTCTTCTTGATCTCGGCTCGTGCACGAGCCAATAGGTCAGGGTCGTTCGAGTTCTCCCAGACGATGAGCTCCGCGATCAACTCGTGTAGCCGACGTCGTTCAGCGTCCTGCAGCTCAACCGTCGGGAACTCGTGAGCGCGCGATGAGGGGTCGTCCACCAACTGAGCCAGGAGGACGGCTCGCGCCGTTGCCAAGGGCTTCCTCGACCACCAAAGGTGCAGTGTTGACGGGTGGCCGTGGCGGATCGACTTCTCCCGAGAAGACTCGCGATTGATCGCTTCGAGCGGCAGCCCTACTTCGATGAGCTTCTTCTTGGGCGCGTTGGTCACTGTGCTTCTCTCGCTGGCGTCGGGCTGGTTGCTGTCAGTGGTGTGGGTCATCGCGGTGGTCCTCCGCGTTCCCAGTAGTCGCGCCAGACCTCGTTGTAGGAGCGGGTGGTCGCGGATGGCTCAAGGTGGGTGAAGGCGTCGCTCACGTAGCGCAACTGGTCGTTGGCGGCACCACTGGTCGAGACCTCGACCAGGGCGAGCCGGTGACGGTCGCCTTGGGTCTGGGCGAAGGTAATCTCGTTCGTGGTTATGGTGAACGTGTCGGAGCCTTCGATGCGGCCCTTGACCTCGATGTAGTGGACGAAGCCGCTCTGGTCGGTGGACTGGATGTCGTAGCCGGGGTTGTTGCGCGGCATCTCGACCGGTTCCCGTCCGAGTGCTCGCTCGGCAGCAAGCACAGCTTCGACGGCTCGACGCTCGACTTCCTCGGTCTGACGTGCGAAGGTCTGCGCTTCAGGCTCGGCACCGGTCGCGAGGAGTGCACTGGGGACGACGAGAGCGGCGCCGCGGATCACGGCAGGTACGGCGACAAGGTTGGCGGCCTCATCGAGCTGTTCGAGCCGGTGGCTCAGCCGCTCATCGAGCTGGCGAGCGCGAACGAGAGCGGTCTCCGCGCGGAGCCGGCCGACGGTGCCTCCTCGTTCGAGGGCTTCGAGGCGGTTGTGTTCACGATCCCAGTGGTTGATCTCGGCCAAGAGGCGATCCTTGACCTGTGCCCGGGTACGCGCGGTCTCGATGTCGAGGCGGGTCTTGATCTCGTCCATGCGGGGCTGGAGCCCTTCACGGTAGGCCCAGGCGCGCACGAGCTTCTCGTGGTTCTGTCGCGCCCAGTCGCTGCCCGCGATCTCAGCGATGGCGTCGGTCTCGGTCGAGTCGGGTCGGTCGTAGTCGAGGTACGGGGGTGCTGCGGAAACGGTGACGGTGCCGTCCTGTTCGAGGAGCGGGTAGTCGAAGTGATGCGAGACAGTGTCCGCATCAGCTGCGGTGTTCTCGATGCGCTGCTCAACGCTGAACATCAGCATCGGCGCGTCGGTCTGCTTGGTGCGACGATCGACCAGCACCGTGCCTTGCTTGAGAGTGGGACCGAGGTCGTCGATGGTGGCCTCGATGACGGCGTGCAGCAGCGGGTGGCCCGGTGCGATGAGCGCAGCGTCGGCGAGTCCGTCGGGGTGCATACGTGAGAGCTCGAAGGTGATGCGCTCGTACTGCTCAGCGACTGGCGCCCATCGGTTGAGGCGACGCGCAGCGTCGATCACGCGGGCCGGCACGCGGGTGATCTCGTAGCGTCCGTTCTCTCGCTTGCGGATGCGTCCGCCGAGCCGTGTGAGCGCGGGGAGGAAGAAGGCTGCAATGTAGCCGGGCTGGAGGCGTCGTTCGCGGGCCTTCTCCACGCGTGCCCGAACTTCGTCGAGGTTGAGTGCGGAGAACATCTCGGGGTGGAGCGCGCGCTCGGCGAGCATCTCGTCGAGGCCGTGGGAGACGCCAGCGTCGATGATGCGGTCGAGCTTGGCTTTGATCTGGGGCTGGTCGCCGTAGCGGATGGCCTCGATCAGCAGGTCACGCAGCGACCGCTCTTGGAAGGCGTCGGCGTCGCCGAGCACGTTGAACAGGTTGCCGTTGTAGGCGATCGACATCTGGTCGATCTTCGCCAGCAGCCGGGTGAACACGTCGCCCTCGCGAGTGTCGCGGGCGACCATGTTCCACAGGTGGCATACCTCGCGTTGGCCGATGCGGTGGATGCGGCCAAAGCGCTGCTCGATGCGGTTCGGGTTCCACGGCAGGTCATAGTTCACCATCAGGTGCGCACGTTGAAGGTTCAAGCCTTCCCCGGCGGCGTCCGTGGCGAGCAGGACCACGGTGTCGGGGTTGTGGGTGAAGCGTTCGCGGGCGACCTTACGATCCTCACGGCGAGTCCCCCCGTGGATCGTGATCACCGAGTCGGCCCGGCCTAGCTGCGCGGCGATCTTCTGCTGAAGGTAGTCCAGAGTGTCGCGGTGCTCGGTGAAGATGATGATCTTGCGCGGAGTACCCGAACCGTCCTTCGCCAGCAACTGCTCATCGAGGATCGTGCGCAGCTCCACCCACTTCTTGTCATGATCCTGAAGACGCACACGCCGCGCAGTGCGCACGAGGTCTTCGAGGATCGCGATCTCCGCACGCAGCTCAGGAATGGTCTGCGCCGCGGTGGCGAGATCAACGACCTGGTCAACCTGGTTCTCGAACTGCGCGCGCTCCTCGTCGGTCGTTTCCTCGTCGAAGTCCTCGAAGTCATCGACCGACAACGCGGGTAGTGCGTCGCTTCCGAAGTCGAGCGGGGTCTTGCCTGTGGACCACTCGTCGATGTGCGAGGAGGTAGAGGTGCTGAAGCGTGCGTCGTCGGTGATGATGCGCTGCATGTCGCGCAGTTTCGTGTCGAGGCGCTGCTGGCGTCGTTCCAGAGAGCGCAGGATCGCTTCCGGGCTGGAAGCCAGACGGCGTTGCAGCACGGTGAGCGCGAACCCGACGTTGTTGCCGCGCTTCTTGTCACCGGCCTGGGCGATCCGTTCGGCCCTACCCATCTCGGTGCGGACGTAGTCAGTGACTTGTTCGTAGAGGTCCCGCTCGGCCGGGCTCAGCTCGTACTCGACGGTGTAGGCCTTGCGTTCGGGGAACAGCGGCTTGCCCTCGAAGGTGAGCAGGTCTTCCTTCACCATGCGGCGCATCAGCCCGTGGGTATCGGTCCGGTGCACGCCCTGCCGGTACTGGCCCTCGAAGCGGTCGCGATCCAGCAGCGACATGAACAGCTGGAAGTCCTCTTCCTTGCCCGCGTGCGGGGTCGCCGTCATCAGCAGGAAGTTGTGCGCGGTCTCCGACAGTAGGCGTCCGAGCTTGAAGCGCTTGGTCTCATCGACCTCGCCCGCCCAGGACGAGTAGTGGGCCGACATGCGGTGGGCCTCGTCAACGACGGCGACATCCCAGGTGACCTCGCCGAGCTGCTCGGTCAGGTCTTCACTACGGGAGAGCTGGTCCATGCGGGCGATCAGGAGCGGGTGGTCAGCGAAGACGTTGCGACCCTCGGCGTCATCGACCATCTGACGGCTGAAGATTTCGAAGCGCAGGTCGAACTTCTGGCTGAGTTCCTCGCGCCACTGCTCCACGAGCCCGCCGGGAGCGACGATGATTGCTCGCTCGCAGTCCGAGCGCAGGATCAGCTCCTTCAGATAGAGCCCGGCCATGATCGTCTTGCCTGCGCCGGGGTCGTCGGCCAGCAGGAAGCGCAGCGGGATACGTGGTAGCAGTTCCTCGTAGACGGCGCGAATCTGGTGCGGCAGGGGGTCAACGTCCGAGCTGTTGACCGCGACCATCGGGTCATACAGCGCCGCGTACTTGATCCGCAACGCCTCAGCCGCGAGCCGGAACTCGTCCGGGTCGGCATCGTAGGCGGGAGCGGAGTCGAGGTCGCCCGCGACCTCGAAGCGTGCCGCGTCGGCGTCGGTGATCGCGCGTGCGCCGCTGCGACCGGAGTCGTCGCGGTAGAAGACCTCGAATAGTCCGGCGTCGATGGGATCGATGGCAATCAGGGTGACCGTCTGCCCGGGCACCAGGCCACGGAGGCGCTGGCCCGCACGAAGCGTCGCGAGTGTCAATGTCGCGTCGGTCGTCGCTTCTGTCACGACGTGCCTCCTTCCGGTTTTGGGCAGTGGATCAGGATATGGGGTACCACCGACAAAGTGTCAGCGGCGCCTGGAAGAGAGCGAAGCACTCACCCGGGCGGGGAGGGTTCGGAGTCGGCGGCAGCGTCACCTCGTCGCACCCAGTCGTCGATCTCGCTGGCTTGGAACTTCCAGAGGCGTCCGACCTTGTGGGCGGGCATGGCCTTCTCAGCGATCCACGTGTAGACGGTGTCTTTGGTGACCCCGAGGTGGGCGGCGATGTCGTCGGCAGACAGCCAAGGCTCAGCCACGTTGGTCCTCCCTCGCTCTGGCCCAGGCAGGCCAACACACACGATGTTACCGGCGGAGGTACGGCTTGAGTTGGGTTTCTCCGGGCGTGGCCGAACGAGATGGGTGCCGAGGGTGGGACTTCTGCTCGGGCATTCAGCGCGAGACGCGCGCTCGGAGCCAGGAGGTGACGGTGGCCTGCCATCGGTCGGGGTCGGTGTTCCAGGAGAGTGTGTGGGCGGCGTCAAAGGCTTCCAACTCGACAAGTTCGGGTCGTGCGTCTCGGAGTGCTTGTGAGAGCTGGATCGGCACGGAGTCGTCCTGCACACCGTGCAGGATGAGCGTTGGCGTGCTGAGGTCTGCGGTTCTGGCGGTCCAGTCGAAGGATCGGAGCGGGATGCTGCGCGGTAGGCCGGCGAGGCGAGCGAGCGGCCGGATGCTGAGCCACGGGACAGCGAGGTAGCCGACTACTGCGGGGAGCCCGCCACGGGCGCAGTTCGTCTTGATGACTTCGCTCCTGGAGTGTTCCCGATAAAGTGGATAGCTGTTTAGGCTGCGAGTTCAAGTATGTTTCTGTAGCCTAGCTCATATTCTTGCGGTGTCAAGTATCCGAGCGTTGAATGGCGACGAGTCTGGTTGTAGTATTCCTCAATCCAAGAAAACGTGTACTTCTTCAGAGTCTTGAGATCTGGCCAAGGCCGGGTATGGATGAGTTCCTTCTTGTAGGTCGCGAAGAACGATTCGGCGACCGCGTTATCGTAACAAATCCCGGTACGGCCCAATGATCGACGAATCTTGTGTTTCCGACAGTACTTAGCAAAATCCGTCGACGTATACTGCGTCCCACGGTCCGAATGAAAAATCACGCGTGTCCGAGGCCGACGATGAACCCGAGCCATATCCAAAGCATCAGTGACCAACGAGGTACGCATATGGTCATCGACAGCCCAACCCACCACCTTCCTGGAATACAGGTCGATCACCGTCGCCAGATAAGCCCAACCATTCCACGTCTTCACATACGTGATATCACCACACCACTTCTCGTTCGGCCCCGACGCCTCGAACCTTCGACCGATCAGGTCCGGGGCCGGCACCGGATGCTCGCCAGCCACCGTGGTTCGCCGCCACGCCGCGGGATGACGGCCCTGGACACCCAGCGCCCGCATCAACCGCCACACCCGCTTGCGCGACACCCGGTGCCCGCCAGCAGCGAGCTCGGCATGAATGCGTCGGACCCCAGGCCGGCCCGGGCTGCTGGCATAAAAATGGCGAATCAATCCCATCAGCAGATCGTCTTGGTCGTGCCTGACCGAAACCCGATGACTCCGCCACTTGTAATAGCCCGAGGTCGACACCTGGAGTTCCCGACACATGAACACCACCGGATAAACACCCTGATCAGCCCAGTCCGCGATCGCAGCAAACTTCACTGCTGGTCTTTCGCGAACCAGGTCGCCACTTTTTTTGCGAAACTGGCCTGCATCTGGAGATGAGCGTTTTCGTCCAGCAGCCTCTGGTAATCCGCGCGGAGCTGTTCGAGCTCGGCCCGTTCCGAGCGTGTCAAAGACTCGTCCGGGTCACGCTGCTCATCGCGCAAGTCTCGTTCTTTCTTCACCCATTTCCCTAACGTCTTCTCGAGGACGCCGATATTCCGTGCCGCCTCAGCGATCGACCGCCCATCATCCAACACCAACGCCACCGCGTTAGCTTTGTACTCCGCCGTGAAATGCCTCCGCGTAGATCCCATAATCAGCTCCCCTTCACCCTATCGGGAACCGCAAACCTCACCAGTGTCCACCAAACCGGGAACGGTCCATCCAGTCGAGGACTGGCGAGTCGAGTACGAGTGCAGCGATCAGGCCGTCGTGTCGGGGTCGGTCGGCGAGCTGCAGGGCGATCGCGGCACCCATTGACCAGCCGAAGAGCACGATCTGTCGGGCACCTCGTCGGACGGCGTATCCGATGGCCTCGTCAACGTCTGCGGTCTCGGTGTGGCCGAGGGTGGATCGGCCGGTGCCGACGTGGGGGCCTTCTTCTGTGTTGCGGTAGGTGACGACGAGGGAGGTGTAGCCGAGGTCGGTGGCGGCGGGGACGCCGCGGAGGGTGCCGGCGCGGGTGCTGCCGAGTCCGTGGATGTGGATTGCCCAGGTTGATGGGTCGCCGTCGATGCGCCAGGCCGGGCAATGCCCTGCGGGGGTCGTGATGGTGATGCTGCGTGAATTGAGTCTGGCCTCGTGTGGGGTCGCGTGGTAGATGCCGCTCCACGAGGCGCGATCGCCAGCCTTCGGCGCGAGGCCGGGTGATGTGCCCGTGATCCTTCGCGCGAGGAGGATGGGCCCGCGATCGTGGACTTCTGTTGAGAGCTGTGCCCAGCCGCCGTGTTCGAACCAGAGGTTGTAGATGCCGTCTGCTGTGGTCTGGTCGGTGCGGTCGAGGACGATCAGGTGGCCGTCGTCGTCCTGCTCTATGCCGTGGACGGTGAGGTCGAACCTTCGTGGACCGACGGGTGCGGTGAGCCGTCGCGCGATGGTCCAGCCGACGCCTCCGGCAGCCGCGGCGACGACGGCGACCCCAAGAGCGAGGCGCTTCACGGGGCGCGCTCCTCGTCATGGGAAGCCTGTGTGGACACGGTTCGGTCGCGTCCGAGGAGGTGGCTTTCGGCGCGTTCGAGAAGGGCGATCTCGGCTCGGCTGGTGTCGAACGTGATGCGGGGGTCGATCATGGCGTCGCGGATTTCTACGATCTCTCGGTGTAGGCGTCCTTCCACGTCGTCGGCGCTGGTGGCGAGGGGGTCTGCTTGGCTGAGGCCTGGGCGCGCAGTTGTTGCCCGATTCCAGAGTGGCTCCAGGTCAGCGGCGAGGGCGGCGGTGCGCTTGTCGCGCAGGTAGTGCTGGACGCGGCGGACGGCCGGTTGAGCGGCGAAGCCGGCGCAGAGGAACAGGAACGTGAGCAGCGAGAGTGGCCCGTAGGTCGGCTGGACGGCGTGCATGAGGTCGAGTTGCCCGGTGACGTGGGCGATGTCCATGACGATCACCGCGAGACACAATGCAACCCCGAACACCGATCCCAGAGTGAGCAGCGCGGCGGGGAGGCGTTGGATGCCGGTGCTGTTGCGGTACTGCTGGGCGGCGAGGGTCAGCATGGTGGCGATGACGATGCCGCCGTAGACGAAGTTGATGATCGAGTAGGCCGCAGCTGCTGGCTCGTCTCCGAGGTCGCTCATGAACTGGGTGGTGGTCGTGCCCCGGTCGATGAACAGGAACGTGACGGTGATCGCGACCAGCGAGACCGCGAGCATGGGGATGCTGACGACGGCGCGGACGAGGCGGGGCCGGTATTCGCCGGTTCTCATGACGCCGCGGCCGAGGAAGAACAGCCCGGTCATCAGCAGCGCGTCCGCGATGAGGGTGGCGATGTTGGTTCCACCGAGGAGCGGGTCGACGGCGGTGTAGATGGCGTCTACGTTCAGGGTCATCGCGATGGCGATGGTGATCGCGGCGTAGGTGACGCTGCGGTCGGCACGTTTGCGGCGGAAGATGAGCAGGCTCGCCACGAGCGCCCACATGAGGGCCGCGACGAGCGTCTGGATCATCCGAAGACCTCCGAGTAGCGGGTCTCGGCGAACACCGATCCTCGGATGCCTGCGGCGAGGCGGTCGGCGAGGGACTCGGCGGCGATCTCTGTTTCGCAGTCGATGTCTTGCCGTTTGAGCAGTCGCCCGCGGGTGTAGGGCGGGATGTCGTCGGTGTCGGTGACGAGCCAGACCGCGCAGATGCCGTCTCGGGTGTCGAGGTCGGCGAGCTCGACGACGCGAAGCCTGCGGTGCCGCCGCTGCTGAACAGCGGTCAGGAGGTCGTCGAGGGTGAAGGTGCTGCCGAGCTGTAGGCCCGCGACGGCCGCCGATACTGTCTGTTCGATGTTCACGGTTCGCCCCTCTCTGTGGGGAGCAGGGACCGGTATCGGCACCGTGTCGCGCGACACCTGTCAGTGCTCGGGCATGTGGCTCATTTCCTCGTCCAGGAACTTGGTGATGGCGTGGAGTGCTTTCGGCGAGATGTCGCCGAGGGTGCGGGCGGCGTAGGACTTCACCTTCGCTGCCCGCATGGACCGAACGAGGTCGAGCTGAGCGGCGACCTTCTCTGGAGTCTCGGCTCCGTCGGCTCCCGTGAGGAACGCGGCATCGACATCGAAGAACGCGGCGAGTCCGTCGAACACGGCGGGGTCTTGGACGTAGCGGTGACCGTTGATCATGTACGTCCAGCGCGACCGGGACAGGTTGGTGCCGCGTTCTTTGAGGTAGTCAGCGATCTGCGAGTAGGTCGGTTCAATGCCGGACTCGGCCTCGGCGACGTCCATCAGGAGACGCAGCCGCTTGGCGAGGTCTTCAGCCGCAGCCCGGCTCTCGTCTTCGGTCATGGTGGCTGACCCCCTTCCCTTCGCGACGGGCAAGGCATCGATGTAGTCCACCCTCACGGGTGGTTGTGCATGCTCAAACCTACTCGTTGGGCATGCACAAATCAAGGCTTGCGCATGCTCAACGGTCGTGCTGCAATGGGAACTCCGGCCTCATTGAGCATGCTCAACAGACTGTTCGGGTGGGTCGTTCTGGCCAGAGAGGAGATGACGGATGCTGTGTTCCGCGCCGATCCCGGGCGGCTCCTCGCGCAGGCGCGCCGCTGGGCCAGGCCGCCCAGTATCGCTGGCTTGGCAGGTGCGCTCCGGCGGTGGCGGGAGGTGTTGCCTACCTCGAAGGTGTACCGCCGCGCCCACACGTGTCGTGGTGGTCGCGAGAGGAGACCCGGTCATGGCATCGACACTGGAGCAGCGGGCGTCGCGTGAGGCGAAGCTCGATGAGCTGCACGAGAAGTTGACGGGCGCGGTCGAGCAGCTCGTTTCTGGTAAGGACTGGCGCGACGCACTCGCGTTCGCTGCCCGGTTCCGCTCCCGCTCGTTCAACAACACGATGCTCATCTGGGTGCAGCACCAGGTCGCGTTCGAGGCAGGTCGGGTGCCCGATCCGTTCCCGACGCTCGTCGCTGGTTACCGGCAGTGGCAGGCGTTGGGGCGGCAGGTGATGAAGGGCCAGCTGGGCTACATGCTCTTTGCTCCGGTCACCGGCAGGGTCGCTACGGCCACGCCGTCGGATGCAGGGTCGTGGCGGCGGTTGGGGCCGCGGGAGAAGCCGCAGCCCGGTGAGGTGGTGCGCTCCCGCATGGTCGGCGCCCGGCCGGCGTACGTGTGGGATGTCTCCCAGACCGACGGCGAACCCCTTCCCGCAACGCCCATGCCTGTGCTGTTGGAGGGCGAAGCCCCGGCAGGGCTCTGGGACGGCCTCGCCGCGCAGATACGGGCGGCCGGATTCGAGGTCGTCTCCGTGCCGGACGAGATGGCGATCATGGGCGCGTACGGCATGACCGACTACGAGGCGCGCACCGTGTCGGTGCGGGAGAACATGTCTGCTGCTGCACGAGTGAAGACGCTCGCGCACGAGCTCGCGCATGTGCGGATGCACGATCCCGGCGACGTGGAAGTGCGGCAGCATCGCGGCATTCGCGAGGTCGAAGCCGAGTCCGTCGCGCTGATGATCGGTGCCGCGCACGGCATGACCACCGATGGTTACACGATCCCGTACGTCTCGACCTGGGCCGCCCGCGTAGACGGCCAAGAGGCCGCCCAGGTGGTGCAGGCTACCGGCGAACGCGTCCGCAAGACCGCACTGGCGATCCTCGACCAGCTCGACACCCCACAACTCGGCGACGGCACACCTCCCGGCATCGAGCGCGACACCCCGACGGCGAAGCCTGCCCGTGTGTCGTCTCGGTCGGTTGAGCCTGACCGGCCGCATGCTGCGCCGGTGCTGGCGGGACGGGGGCTGTGATGCCCGACCCTCTCGACGTTCTCGCCGCGCTCATCGGAGTCGACCGGGCACCGGACCTCGCAGACGCCGCACGAAGGCTTGCGGCGGCGGGCGTCCCGGTGTTCCCATGTGAGCCCGATGGGAAGCGACCGCTCACCCGTCGGGGGTTTCTCGACGCGACCAGCAACCGTGCGCAGGTCGCTGCGTGGTGGTCGCGCACACCGGATGCCAACATCGGCCTCCCGACCGGGGAGGTGTCGGGCGTCGTCGTGGTGGATGTCGATGTTCACGGCCCTATCGACGGTCGCGTGGCATGGAAGCGCGCGGCCGACGTGGGGCTGGTGGATGGTGCGGGTCTGCTGGTGCGGACCCCGACCGGAGGCACGCACGCCTACTTCCCGGCGACACCAGGCACGGAGCAGCGGTCGTGGCAGGCCGCCAATGTGGGTGTCGATTTCCGGGGCGACGGCGGCTACGTCATCGCCCCTCCCTCCCAACGGACCATTGACGGCAGCGTGCGGCGCTACCGGGTCGCCGACATCACCGCCCACACGGTCGGACCCGTCGATGCCGCACGGCTCCGCGACTTCCTCGACCCCCGACCAACTCCAGCAGCGCGCAGCGGCGGGAGCATCGGCGCGGTGGATGCGGAACGGCTCGCGGCCTGGGTTGCCGGGCGGGGTGAGGGCGAACGGAACCGGGGCCTGTTCTGGGCCGCCTGCCGCCTTGCCGAGAACGGCACCCCATCCGCCGACGCACTCGATGCCCTCGGCCCTGCCGCAGCGCAGGCCGGACTCAGCGAGCGTGAGATCACCACAACCGTGCGCTCGGCCTACCGAGCCACCCAACCCGCACCCGCTCCGCGCCCCTCGGCTGATGCGCCTCGTGGTGGGGCGGATCGCTGGTGCAGCCGCTCCGTAGCACCGTCGGCGGTCTCTCTCGGGAGGGCAGGGCTGTGATGCGTGGGGTCGAGGCGCGGCGCTGGGCTGCGATGACGGCGGTGGCGGGGACGGTGTTCATCGCCGCTGGTGCGTTCTGGTTGTCTTTCACCTCACTGGCCGATCTCGCCGCAAGGTCTGGGATCGGGGCCGGGCAGGCGTGGGCCTGGCCGTTGATCGTGGACGGCATCATCGTCGTCGCCACCGTCGCCGTCGTGGCGCTCGCGGGTCAGCGTTCGGCCTGGTATCCGTGGGCGCTGCTGGTCGGTGGCGCTCTTGTCTCGGTGACGGCGAACGCGATCCATGCCGTCGTGGCCGCCGATGCCGATGTGCCATGCATCCTCGCCGCCTCTGTCGCCGCCGTCCCGCCCGTCGTGCTGCTCGCGATCACTCACCTCACCGTCATCCTCACCCGCACTCCCGAAACCAAAGCGAAGGCTCCGGCTGTCGCTTCGTTCCAGGCGGTCGCAGGCGAAGCCGTTCCAGTGCTGCCATCGTGCGACCCGGACCTGAGCATTCCTGACGACGGCAGCGCGGGGGCGGGTCGGCGGGCTCGTGGATGGGAGCTACGGGCGGCGGGCTGGTCGAACAAGCGGATCGCTCGCGAGCTGGGCGTGCATCCCTCGACGGTGGGCCGCTGGTTCGCAGTCGCGCACCTGACCGACACCACCGACACCGCCGACGAGCGGGAGGAGACGACCCCATGAACACCACCGACAACCCTCAGCAGCGCCACGACATGAACGCGCCCGATCCGGCGCGATCGGTGCCCAACGAACCGCGTGAACGTCCCGAGCCCGTCGAAGCGACGACCGTGCCGGAGGCGGTGCGGGCCGCGCAGGTCGCCCGCGAGGACAAGCAGCACGCGATCGTTCGCGGTCGGGGCGTGGAGTGGGTGCGCCCGACCGACCTGATCGCCCGCCACTCGGCGCACGCCGCTGGGCGTGGTCTGGACTTCCAGGCCGAGCTGGCCCGCCGCACCCGCACCCCGATCGGTGCCGGTGTCCGTCGCCTCGGAGATCGTGCCCGGCGGCTGCCGCCGATCTCGGCGTTCGGGCGCAGCACCGCCCCATCGGCTCGGCAGGTGTCCCGGTCCGGGGTCTCGATGAGCTGAGCGTGGTGACAGGTCATGGCCCCGACGGCAGCAGGACGCGCTCGTGGGAGCGAGTGCGCACCTGCCTGCCAGGAGGTACCGACACCATGACCACAACCACCACCGGCTTTCCAAACCCGGCTGAGGACTTCACGACCAGCGAAGGGCTACGCGCCCTGCTGATCCGGCTCTACGAGGGCGGTGAGGACGCGTGGGTTCACGACCCGGTGGCCCGCGACCTGATGGAGTTCGCCGCCGACAAGTACCGAGCCCTGGCCCGCAAGCACAAGCTCGACACCTGGGAGGCCGTCGCGGCGGCGTTCGACGCGATGCAGTACCGCTCGACCCGCGAAGCCAACGACCCGTGGGCGATCATCACCCACGCCGTGCGGATCACCTGCGTCTACGAGGAACGCGCCCAAGGTCTGCTCTGCTCGGTGCACCAGGCCCGCCGCGCGCACGTCTCCGCGTTCCACGACCCCGAACGATTCTCCGACCGCGACACCGCGCTGGCCGACTACCATCCCGCCTTCCACACCACCGACACCCACCCCAGCGACATCGACACCGAGCCCCGCGACGGTCTCGGGTCGGCGCAGGCGTGCATGTCCGCGAGTTCGGCGGCCGAGGATGCCATCGCGATGTTGTGCCTGCTCGACTGGCCCGCCGACACGGCCCGCGCCTCGGTGGAACACGTCTGCGGTGCGTTGATGAAGGGCGGCACCCGCCAGTCCGCCTACGAAGCGTTGCGCCGCGACCGCCACGCCCGGGCACTGCTCGATCTGCCGCGCCGATCCTGGACCGCCCTCCTCAAAGCGCTGCTCGGGAACCCGCACCCGGCCTATGCGGCGACTACGACCGGGCGTGGTGTGCTGCTGCGGCTGCTGCTTGGCGAGACTCTCGATCTGCTGCTCCGCGATGACGACCTGATCCTCGCCCTCGCACTGGCCGCGCCGAACGGTCGAGGCGGTGAACCGTCGTGACCGAACAGCAGGCCGGTATCCAGCTCGACCGGGCCGTCGATTCCCTGACCGTCGGCAAGCGCCACCGCACCGACCTCGGCGACATCGAAACCCTCGCGGCATCCATCGACCGCGACGGGCTCCTGCAACCGTTGACGATCACCATCGACGGGGTGCTCGTCTGCGGGGCACGCCGTCTGGCCGCGATCAAGATGCTCGGCTGGCGCACCGTCAGCGTCTGGGTACGCGGTGGCCTGTCGGACCGGCTCGGGAAACTCCTCGCCGAGCAGGACGACAACATGCTCCACAAGCCCTACACCCAGCTCGAAGCCGCCTGTCTCTACCGCGAGATCAAGGAAGTCATGGCCGAAGACGCCGCCCGCCGGAAGTCAGCAACCCAGTTCAGTGCCGAAAACCAGCCAGGAAACGACGGTCCCGCAAAGTTTGCGGGACCGTCAGGTGCGCTCGGCGACGCACGAGAACTCGCCGCCGCGATGATCCCCGGTGGCGCTTCACATACCACGCTGGAGAAGGTCGGCTACATCGAAGAGATCGCCGCCAACCCCGCCCAGCCCGAGACGATTCGCGCGGAAGCGGCGGCGGCGTTGGAGCGAATCGAGGCAGGCGACCCCGTGCATCCGCTCTACCTGGCGATCCACGAATCCGCCGAGGCCGCGCGTGAAGTGCGCGAGGCGACGATGCACGCACTCGCCGAGGATGCCGTCGCCCGCGCCAACGCGATGAAGAAGGGCAAGAAGCCCAAACCCAGACTCAAGCCACTCGTGCCCGACGACGCAGCACCCGTGCGGTACCCGGTTCGAGCATTCGTCCAGACCTGGGGCGAACTGGCCAACTGGTGGACCCACTACGACGCCGACACCCTCGCGAACGAGCTGACCGACGAGCAGTTCGAGAACTTCCTCACCACCGTCGAAGGCACCACGCGCTTCGCCAACGACCTGCACGCCGCCCGCGACACCCACGCCGCAAAGCCGATACTGCGCGCCCTCTGATCACCGGCACGGGTGCCGGGTGCGCACCTGCTCGGCATGAGCCCTGCACCCACTGATCCCTCGAATCGCCGCCGACTCGTCGCCCTCATCGCCGCCGGTATCGTCCTGCTGGTCCTGGTCGGCGTTGGGGTCTACGGACTGCTCACCGGCCCCCGCAATGCGTCCACGAGCACCGACGATCCGAAACCCGGACCGGTCACCACGGCCCCGCCGACCGTGCCGCCGACCACGCCCCGCGCGCCGCGGGTTCCGGCGGTGCCGCGTTCCGCAGACCCAGCGGCGTTCGCCCGAGGTGTCGCGTCCACGCTGTTCGCGTGGGACACCGCCTCGGGGTTGTGGCCGCTGGACTACACCTCGGCGATCCTCGCGGTCGGAGACCCATCGGGCGATGAGCAGGCCGGGCTCGCCTCCGACGTGGCCGCCTACCTGCCGAACCGGGACGCCTGGATCGAGCTGCGCCAGTACGCCACCAGCCAGCACCTCACCATCGAAGCCGCGTTCGTCCCCGACTCGTGGGCCGATGCCGTCGAGCAGGCACAGCCCGGACAGCTCGCCCCTGGAACGGTGGCGGTCACGATCGAGGGCACCCGCCACCGCGAAGGCGTCTGGAACGGGCAGCCGGTCACCTCGCAGCACGAGGTGACATTCACCGTGTTCGTCGCCTGCGCACCGACGTATCCGACCTGCCACCTGCTTCGGCTGTCGCAGCTCGACAACCCGCTGCGCTGACGGGTGGCGTCGTGTCCCGCAAACTCGCCATCGCAGCCCTCGCGCTGATGTTCTTCGCGCCCGCCGCGGCACTGCTCGGCATCGGTGTGCTGATGAACCCCGCTGCCGCCCACTGCGCCACGCCAGCCGGGACCGTGAACCTCGGGCCCCTCCCGGACTCGCTCACCGTGACCACCGCGAACGGTGAGACCTTCACTCTCGCCCGTCAGCAGCTCACGCACGCGGCCGCGATCATCGCCATCGGCAACGGCCTCGACGACGTGGGACGGCCCGGAATCAAGATTGCGCTCATGGCGGCGCTCACCGAGTCCACGCTGCGGATGCTCACCAACACCGGCACCTACCCCGAGTCGGCGAACTATCCCAACGACGGCAACGGCTCCGATCACGACAGTCTCGGCCTGTTCCAGATGCGCCCCCAATCCGGCTGGGGAACCGTCGCCGAGCTCATGGACCCCACCTACCAAGCCCACGCGTTCTTCGGCGGACCGACCGGCCCGAACTACCCCTCACCGCGCGGCCTGCTCGACATCCCCGGCTGGCAGCAGATGGACCCCGGCTCCGCCGCTCAAGCCGTCGAGGTCTCCGCCTATCCCGACCGCTACCGCAACTACGAGCCCGTCGCAGAGAGCATCCTCACAGCCCTCACCATCAGTAGCGGGCCTGCGCTCGGATCGGGTGGTCCGGCGTCGGCGTCGTCGCGGGTGGTGTTCCCTCTGCCGGAAGGCACCTGGGTGCTGACCTCCCCGTTCGGGATGCGGACGCACCCGATTACCGGGGAACGGAAACTGCACACCGGCACCGACTTCGCCGCACCCGACGGAACCCCGATCCTCGCCGCCGCCAGCGGCGTGGTCACCGTCGCCGAGTTCTCCGGCGGCTACGGCGGACTCATCGTCATCGAGCACACCATCGACGGCCAGAAGGTTGCTACCGCGTACGCGCACATGTGGCAGACCGGCATCCACGTCCACGCCGGAGACCGAGTGACCGCAGGTCAGCACATCGGCGATGTCGGTTCCTCGGGAATGAGCACCGGAGCGCACCTGCACTTCGAGGTCCGCCCCGGCGGCACCAATAGCGAGGCCATCGACGCCGCCGGCTGGCTCAACCAGCACGGAGCCGCGAACCTCCCCACCGCGACCAGCGGATCACCAGCCGCCTGCAACACCGCCGGCACGCCCGGCGCGCCGAGCGGTGTCGATGGGGACCCCGACCGGCTCGTCGACGACCCCACCAGCGGCGGGCAGATCACCGCCCGGATGCTGCACCTCTACCAGCAGACACTCGCGGCGTTCCCCGACACCGGCTGGGGCTGCTACTCACCTCGGCCTGGCACGAAGTCCGAGCATCCCCTCGGCCGCGCCTGCGACATCACCTTCGGCAACCAGATCGGCCAACGCCCCAACCCCGCCCAGCTCGAAGCCGGCTGGCGAGTCACGAACTGGATGAAAGACAACGCCGCCGTACTCGGGGTCGAGTACCTGATCTGGCAAGGCCAAATCTGGTCCGTCGCCCGAGACGCCGACGGCTGGCGACCCTACAACGGCGGCGGCATGCACGACCCCGCCTCGATCACCGGAGGCCACTTCGATCACCTGCATGTCACAGTGAAAGTGGGTGCGTGATGGGCGTCTTCCCCGACTTCGACGGCCTCGGCGGCATCGGAGACCTTCGCGCTGTCGTCGGCGCTCTCCTGACCTTCGTCCTCATCGTCGCCGTCCTCATGCTGATGGTCTCCGCGATCGTCTGGGCAATCGCGACCGCCCACGGCAACTACGCCACCGCCAGCAAAGGCCGAACCGGAGTCCTCGTCTCCCTCGGCGCCGCAGTCCTCGCGGGGGCTGGGGTGGCGTGGATGAACTGGCTCATCAGTCTGGGAACGAGCCTGTAGGCGAACGCCCAGCTGTACCCGGCCATCACGTTGGCGTCGGAGCCGGAAGTTCCGGCGCGCACTGGCCCGTCGCCGGATGGTCGGGTCCATGGGAAGAGTTTGTTCCAGCGGGGACAACGTTGCCATGGAATCCTTCTTCGTGCTGCTCCAAGAGAGCGTCCTCAACCGGCGTACGTGGGCCACCCCGCGAGCAACTCCGGATCGCCATCCTCACCCTGGATCGAACGGACCTGCCACCGACGCCGACCTCAAGCCCACCTCGACCGCTTGACCCCCATCGAGTACGAGACCATCATGAACACGACCGCTGCACTGGCGGCGTGATTACGAGCTGTCACCTGATCGTGCAGCAGACTCCGCCGATATTCTGGGTAGTGACCTACCGCATGGAGCAGGAGGGGCGACGTGAGGTATCCGCATGTGGAGTCTCTAGAGGAGGACTGGAACTACAGACAGTTCTACTACGGAACTGAACCAGCCGCTCGACGTGTAGACGACGACCCACGCGTCGATGTGGACTCCGACCTGCTCCGTTTCGCCGGTGTTCTTGTCGATGTCACAAGCCTAGGCGGCGACCCCGACGAGAGGGCAGATGCCATCTTGCACTTGGTCGCTGCTGAAGCATCCCGAGAGATGCGTGTGGGCTCGGTCTTGCAGCCTCTTGGCGTGATAGCCACGTTGTGGAACTGCGATATCGACCACAACTTCTCGCGCGACCTGGCAGACCGTGCCGTGGCTCTCTTCCAAGGCGCGGCTCTAGTAGGTGCCTTACGTGCAATCGCGTGGCATCTCTCTCAGTCATCGACGAGCCATCTGCGTGCCGACCTGGTTCGCCAGGCTCGTGACGTGCTATCCGAGAGCGGAATGCAGGCCGGTCACTCCGTGCTGCTGGCAGACGACGCTCACGCTCACCTTCGCTTGTCGGAACAGGTACGCGACGGTTACGAGGGGACTCGCGATGCTCTCGCCAGGATTGGAACGCTCTTGCTCGGAGCGGCGCATGCGTACGCGATTCAGGAGCCCTGGGACCCGTTCGTCCAGTCCCGGATGAGTAAGGAACGCATCGAACACAAAGCGGCGCTGGGACGGGTAATGGATGACGAACCGCCGATCCGCATCGCTTTTGATCGCGCGGTACAGATACTGGAGGAAAGCGGCAGACAAGGGCAAACTGCTTTCGCAGCCTGCCTTTCCCATCTCGGGCACGAGCGTGATATCGAAGCATTTTTCAGGTCGCGCGAATCCCAGAGTACGAGTAGGCGTCCCGAACTTCTCGATCCTACGGTCACGCAGTTTATTCAGCTTGAGGTCGAATTAGGCCGGCTCGTATGACTAGGCAAGAAGAGAGTCCGACCTCTGGGAGTGATCGCATTGAGCAGCCCATTGAGAATCCGTCCCGGGACGAGGAGTACGACCGCTTTGTAGACGTTCTGGGCGACGCGTTCGAGGCCGAAACGCGAGGCGACCTGGTCGGTGCGCTCGACATCGTGCGTTCAGCTCGGTTGCCCCCCAATGCGTTCTCCGATGGCGTAAGAGTCGAGGGCAGCCAGATCATTTTTGAGATCCCGGTCCAGGTCCTGACGTTGAAGGCCTACCGGGCCGAGCTGTCGCTGCGGCTCGGCCAGTGGCGCGACGCACCGCGTCATGATTCGAACTCGGACTCGCCCCACGGCTTCCTGACCATGTACGAATCGCTGGGCCCGCGACTGCCGGAGTCGAACTCCCATCTCAGAATCTTCATGGATCGTCTTCGGGTCCGGGTAGGACTCGAACACGGCAGGTACATACGGGCGGCAGCGTGGGCCTACGACATGTACGCTGTGCTTCGCACGAACGACTCCCTCGGATCGAACTTCGGCCTCTGGTCCGGAGAGTCTCTGGGGAACATGGCCGTCGCGATGTCGGGACTCGGCTTCAAGCGCACCGCCGACTCGCTCTACCGTCAGTCCATTGACGCGGTGGGCGAGACCGCTTCAAACCGCGCGGCGATTCTCATCCGCTACGGGAGCATGCTATGGACTCAAGAATCCTACGATGCGGCAGAGACCAATTACCGCGAGGCATTCAAGGTCCTCGCAAACTTAGAGGACCAGACCGTTACGACGCTGCATGACCAGGTACGTGTGCGTGCACGACTGGCCGACTGTCACCTCATCGCCGGACGCTGGGCTGAAGCGGCTTCAATGATTTTTGGTGCCTTCGATCTCCTCGACGCTGCGCGTGATCGCGGCGTATACCAACTGGCGCGCTCAGTCGACGCCAGCGTCTCGGCGGACATTGAACACCTCCTCTCCTACATGACCCGTCTACCGGTCGAACACCTAGACGCGTCGCGGGTGGTGAGGGCACTGCTGATTGTCGGCAACTCCTCGACTGCCGCGCGCCTACGCAACGGCACGAGACGTCCTGATGCCCGCACCCGAATCTGGGCCGATGAGCTCGACGAAACCGCCCGGGCGGCTGTCGAGTCAGCGGCCTTTTGGCGACCAGTCGGACCCGCAGAAGTCGAGGCGGTCATCGACTCGCCTCATCCGATTCTTCTGACAATGCTGTCGATGGGCGCCCAACGCCTGTATGGACTTTCGGTTCTAGTCGGCGCCGGCCTCGCTGCGGACGTATGTACGTGGTCACTGGATTCTAGTGAGGACGCTGAGGAGTTCGAATTGCTGCGCGTCCTGCTGACCGCACCTCCGGGCAGTGCTGACCAGAAGGCTGGCAAAGCTTGGAATCGACCGTGGGATGTTCAGGCCATGACCGTGCTTTCTGAACGGCTCTTTCCCGTGGATGCGCTCGCCAAGGTGATCAGAACGCGAGCAGAGGGCATCGCTGTTGTGCCGGTCGGCGCGATGTGGCGGTTCCCGTTCACGGCCATTGCCATTGCCGGCCAACCGCTGGGGGCAATCGCGCCGGTCGTGCTCACGCCGGGTCCGACCATCAATCAACAAGTCCCGCGCAGTTCGAAGTGGGCCGGTCACTTTGACCTGTCTCTCGCGGCGGCCCTCGATGACCTCAAGGTGGCAGTGCGGGTCTCTGGTGCGGCAGGTAGTCGACTGGACCTATTCACAAACCTTGAGGGATTTTCGAAGGTCGCCGGTGAGCAAGGCGTGGGTGTCCTGTTGTTTGCAGGCCATGGAGAGGTCATTCAACGCCGTCAGCGTCTGCGCCTCGCCACCGGCGAATCTTGTCAGGCAGTCGACTTCAAAGGGCTCATACAAGGTGCCGTTGTCGTGCTCAATGCTTGCTGGACTGGTGCGGTCGCTGACGTCCACGGGGGCGACACTTCGGAGCAAGCGCTTCAGTTCCTCGTCGGAGGTGCTCACAGTGTGCTCGGCACACTCGGTCCGATCAACGACGCTCGAGCCAGCGAGTTCCTAGCGGAGTATCTGCCCGCTGTTGCGAGAGGAAGGACATCAGCGCGGGCAGCGCTACACGCGATCCGCGTCCTATTGGATGAAGAGCAGGGACGACCCCTCAGCAGCTGGGCGTCGTACGCAACGCTAGGGCGCGGATGCGAATATGCTGGCAACCTGGGTACCGAGAGGATGGGTTTGTGAGGGTAGAGGTTCGGCTGACAGGCAAGGCGGCTACACAAGCGCAGACGCTTGTGGCTGAGTTGCTGTCCGAGGGCGTGGAGGTTCGACCGGCTGAAGGTCCCGTTGCTGACGCAGATCGCGATCTGGAGAGCATTGCGACAGACTTCGCAGTCGGCCTTGCTGTGGAGGCGACCGTCACGGTTGTGCGGGCCGCCGTGGACCGCTGGCGCTCAAAGTTCGCGATCGACTCCGGGGATGTCTCCTTGAGCGACGATGCGGATTCAGACGGAGCGGATTCAGACGGAGCGGCAGAGGACGACGAGGACGGCGCGGCACCCTCATAGCCTGCGCGTTGTGAGGTGACACCCCACACCATCAGGTGCGGGATGGTTGGTCGTGCGCGAGGAATGGCGGCTGAACGTCACTCCGGGCGGCTGGCCATGGAGCGTACGTGCTTACCCCAATGAGTGACGGGCGTCCTTCCAATGCACAGTCGACCGGGTCGCCTCACCGCTTGCACGACGCCGTGTGGTCCGTGGTTCGCAGGGGTCTAGCGAGCACCCAGCCCACGTCCGCGCACGGGCGAGGCAACTGAGGCCCGTCCTGCGCCGCTTGACCGGCTACTTGGCGCGCGCCGCGACCTACCGGGCGGCCTGGCGCACCTGTCGCTTGTACCCCGTCTGCGAGTTCGTGGGCGGGTCGCCCGTCGCCAAGGAGACCTACCGTGTTCGATCTGCTCGCCAACGTCATGTCCGCGCCGCTGCTGGTGCCGATGGACATCAACATCGACCCCAACACCAATGGGCTGCCGGGGATCAACCAGCTGCGCACCATCGTCGGTGCGGTGATGACGATCGGCCTGATCCTCAGCGTCCTTGCGCTGATCGTGTCCGCGATCGTGTGGGGCTTCGGTGCCAACAGCAGCAACCCGCACCTCGCGTCGCGCGGAAAGATCGGCGTGCTCGTCTCCTGCGGCGCTGCGGTGATCTGCGGCGCGTCGGTGACGCTCATCAACTTCTTCTGGAACGTCGGCCAGCAGGTCTGAGCCGCCGGTCGTCAAGAGCTGGATTTCGAGATGGGCGTGTGCGACGTTCCCGTGATCTCGTCGGTGTGCGATGCCGTCGGCGAAGGGGCCGCTTCTCTGGTGGCGGCCCCGTTCGACTGGCTCGCCCAAGCGATGGGTGCCGCCGCCGGGTGGCTGTTCGAGGCGGTCTGGTCGGTGTTCGACACCACCACGCTGGTGGATGTCACCAAGCCCGGCTATGTCGCCGTGTACAACCTGCTGTTCGGCATCGCAGTGTTCGTGATGCTGATCTTCTTCTGCCTCCAACTCATCACCGGGCTGATCCGCCGAGACCCCACCGCGCTCACCCGCGCCGCATTGGGGCTGGCGAAGTCTGTCCTCGGATCGTTCGTGGTCATCACGCTCACGGCACTGCTGTTGGAAGTCGTCGATCAGCTGTGTATCGGGATCGTGCAGGCCGCCGGGGAGACTACCGAGTCGATGGGCGACAAGATCGCCCTCCTCGCCGCGGGACTTGTCGGCATCAATATCGCCGCCCCCGGTGTCGGGGCGATCATCACCATCTTCATGGCCGGCCTGGCGATCACCGCTGCCGCGATCGTGTGGCTGTCCCTGCTCGTAAGGAAGGCACTGCTGCTGGTCGCGGTCGTGTTCGCGCCGCTCGCGTTCAGCGGCGCGTCCTGGGACGCCAGCCGGGGGTGGATCGGGAAGTGGGCGATGTTCGTCGTCGCCCTGATCTGCTCCAAGCTCGTCCTCGTCGTCATGTTCCTGGTCGCGATCACCCAGGTCTCCGCACCCATCGACGCCGATTTGGCGTCGGTCAGCGATCCCATCGCGGGGATCGTGCTGATGGCGATGGCTGCGTTCGCGCCGTACCTGACATACAAGTTCATCGCGTTCGTCGGGTTCGACATGTACCACGCGATCGGCTCGGAGCAGGACGCCAAGAGCGCGCTCAACCGACCGATCCCGATCCCGTCCAAGCCGCAAGGCGGCGCAGACCCGAAGAAGGTACTCGACGGCAGCAGCGGCGGCGGCAACACGGGCGGAAGCACTGCCAGCGGGAGCAGCGCGCCACCGCCGCCGAAGACCCCGACACCGACACCCGCCGCGAGCGGCGGCGGTGCGGCAGGTGGCGGCGGTGCCGCAGCCGGCGGAGGCGGAGCAGCCGCCGCCGGTCCCGTGGCCGCGGGCGTCGTGATCGGGGCGAGCGTCGCCAAGGGTGCCGCCACTGCCGGACCCAAGGCCGGGACGGCGCTGGGAGCTCAAGGCGAGCACGCCGCCGACGCCGCCGCGCAGACCCCGCCGCCACCGTCCGCAGCGCCGACGGTGGCACCGCCTTCGAGCCCCACACCGCGCCCGCCGAGTGCCGATCCGTCGCCGCCGCCGAAGCAGCCCCCGCCGCCCGCGCCACGCCCACCGAAGGAGTAGACGATGAGCAGCACGAACAACGACCGGCCGACCGCGGGCGAGCTGGTGCCGGTGAAGTTCTCCCGCCTCACCCGACGCGGTGTCCTCCTCGGCCTGTCACTGACCCAGCTCATCACCCTCGCCATCGGCGGAGCCACCCTCATCGGCGCGTTCTACGCCGGAGGCGGGATGCTGCTGGCTTACACCGCCCCGGTCTGGGTACTCGCCGCCGCACTGACCTGGATACCTATCGCGGGCCGCCCGATCGTGGAATGGCTGCCCATCGCGTGCTGGTGGCTGTGGCGCACCACCGGCGGCCAACTGCTGTACCGGCGCAGGATCGTCGTGCCGCGCCCCGTCGGCACTCTCGCGCTGCCCGGTGACATGGCGCGGTTGCGCGAGTACACCGACCCCGACACCAGCGCAGGGATGATCCACGACCCCCACGCCGCCACCCTGACCGTGGTGTGCGAAGTCACGCATCCCGCGTTCGTGCTCCTCGATCCCGGCGAGCAAGAACGCCGCGTCACCTCCTGGGGCCGCGTCCTCGCCACCGTCTGCCGGTCCGGGCGCATCGCGACCCTGCAAGTCCTCGAACGCACCCTCCCAGACTCCGGCACCGGCTTGGCCGAATGGTGGGCCACGCACGGCACCCCCGACGGGTCATGGGCCTCAGACACCTACGCAGAGTTGATCGAACGTGCCGGCCCCGCCGGGGAACGCCACGCCACCACACTCTCGCTGTCGCTGGACATAAGAACCAGCGCACGGCAGATCAGAACCGCCGGCGGCGGCATACGCGGTGCCGCCGCAGTTCTGCGGCAAGAGATGAACACCCTCGTCGCCGCACTCCGCTCCGCCGACCTGTCACCGTCCGAGTGGCTCACCCCAGGGCAGATCGCGGTCATGCTGCGCTCGGCCTACGACCCGGCAATCGCCGCCACTCTGGAGCGTCACGGTCGGCTCGGCCAGTCGCTCGCGACGGCGGGACCGGTCGCAGTCACTGAGACCTGGGGCCGGCTGCGCACCGATTCTGCTCACCACGCGGTGCTCTGGGTCAGTGAATGGCCACGGTCGCTGGTCTATCCAGGGTTCTTGTCACCGGTGCTGCTGTCCACCGGCATCCAGCGCTCGTTCTCACTGATCTGCACCCCGATGCGCTCCGACCAAGCCGCCCGCGACATCCGCAAGAAGAAGGTCGAGCACATCTCAGACCAAGCCCAGCGCGCGAAGATCGGCCAGATCGAAGACGCATCCCAGACCGCCGAATACCACGACGTGCTCCAACAGGAAGCCGACCTCACCGCCGGGCACGGCATCCTCCGCTACACCGGCCTCATCGCCGTCTCCGCACCCACCATCGAAGAACTCGACGCCGCCGTCGCCGCCATCGAGCAAGCCGCGATCCAAGCCTCCTGCGAGACCCGCCTCCTTGTCGGCCAGCAAGCCGCCGCATTCACCGCCGCCGCACTCCCGCTCTGTCGACGCGTCTGATCGTTGGATGTTGTGTCACTGCAAGCTCGAACGGATGCGCTTGCCCGACCTCAGCCTCGATAAACTGCCCTCATGTTTGCTGCCAGTTCGTGGGACTCGCTCGAACGTCGGCATATGCCCAGGGGGCGTCAGGCATGGTCGGTCATGGATCGCCTGAGGCAGCGTCGTGACCAGCACAAGAGCCCCACATCCTCAACAGGCGCTGACTGGGAGACGATCGTTGCGATGGCGTTCGTGGCGCCCCCTGCCGATGCCCTCGATCTTCTGGATGCCGGCGGCGGAGTCCTCGATGTGCGCTCTGGTGACCGTTGGGATCTGTTCTTTCCCGGCTACTTCAGAAGTTCATGGGGCGGGGACCACAACGTTTCAGAACTGGTTCTTCCATCTGGGATGAGTCGGCACTTTGGCAGGCGAAGTGCCACACACGCCAGACCAGCGGGCGATGACTTCCTCGGCGACTGGTACTTCAACGACTACGACTTCGACGTCCTGCGCAGCGAGGTCGAACACTTGAGCGATCGGAGATTCGTGTATGACGGCCGGCCCACTTTGGTCGTGGTCCGCGCCATCTACGACGGCGGTGGTGAGCCAAGCGTCGATTGGCCATCCCTCGCTACTGGCCCACTATCAGACCGCCGCCACGGTGTACGTACTCTCACCCTTTCAGAGGTCGTGCACCGCATAAGCACCGATCTTGAGCAGGGCAACGAGGACCCCAACTGGGGCGTCGGTGCGGTGTTGTCACCGAGCGTCGCCGGGCACTCGCGGCGGACAGCGGCAGCAGACCTCGGCATCACGGCCGCCGGAGGAACACTAGCCGCTTGGCTCGGCCACATGCTTGGGCTGTGAGGATCGGATCGCAACTTTAGATTTGGTTAGGTCGGGCGAGCAAGGTGATTCCTCGGGTCGCTGTTACTCCTCGTGCAGGTCACCGACCTTGCTCTGGTCCGAAGAGCCAGTAATGGGGCTCTTCGGACATCCGGTGGGGGTCAGGGGGTGAGTCCGCCGGCGGCGAGGAGCATGCGTAGTCGGTAGTTGTCGCGGTTGCGGTAGCCGCGGGCGAGGCGGCGTGCGAGTTCGATGATCCCGTTGATGGCTTCGGTGCCGCCGTTGTTCGCGCGGCCGGTGGTGAAGTAGGCCAGGAACGCCTCGCGCCATCTGCGCAGGGTGCGTCCCAGTCGCGCGATCTCCGGGATCGGGCAGGTGTGGAAGGTGGTCAGGATCTGCTCGGCCAGTGCCCGGCCGTGGGTGGTGTCCCTGGTGCGGTAGGCGGCTCGGAGGTCCTGGGCGCAGTGAGGTTCACCCCGGATCGTGGAGGCATCAGCTATAAGGAGTAGCTATGCCTGAGAAGCGCAAGAAGTACGACACCGAGTTCCGTGAGGGCGCGGTTCGGATCGTTGAGGAGACCCGCAAGCCGATCGCCCAGGTGGCCCGGGATCTCGGGGTGAACGAGGGCACGCTGGGGAACTGGGTGAACCAGGCCCGTGCCGCCCGGGAGGGTCACGGCGAGCTCGCCAAGGACGACTACGCCGAGCTGCGACGGCTTCGGGCCGAGGTCGCTGAGCTGCGGATGGAGCGTGATGTCCTCAAGCGTTCCGTGGTCTTGTGGGTGAAAGAGGCGACGAAGTGAGCGTGGCACGCTTCATCGCTGACCAGAAGACCTTCTGGCGGGTGCCCGTCGCGGTGTGCTGTGCCCTGCTCGGGGTCAGCGTGTCGTGGTTCTACAAGTGGTGGCCACGCACCCAGGCCGGCGGCCCGCCCACGAAGCGGGCCCGCCGCCGGGCCGAGGTCGACGCCGCGGTGAAGACCGCGTTCACCGCTGCTCGCGGGCTGCACGGCTCGCCGCGGCTGGTGCACGACTTGCGGGATGCCGGCTTGACGGTCTCGGAGAAGACGGTGGCCGACTCGATGCGTCGGCAACAGCTCGTGGCTAGGCGAATCAGGCGCCGCAACGGGCTCACCAAGCAGGACAAGACGGCGCCGAAGTTCCCCGACCTGCTGAAACGCGACTTCACCGCTGCCGCTCCGAATTGCCGCTGGGTGGGCGACATGACCGAGATACCCACCGATCACGGGAAGCTGTACCTGGCGACCGTGATCGACCTTTACAGCCGGCGGCTGCTCGGTGCGGCGACCGGGCTGCATCCGGACGCCCAGCTGGCCTGTGACGCGATCAAGATGGCCGTGGCCACCCGGGGCGGCAAGACGGCGATCTGGCACGAGGATGAGGCCCAACGAGTCATTTTCCACACCGACAGAGGCTCGACCTACACCGCCAAGTCGTTCACCAAACTGTGCCGCAACATGGGCATCCGCCAGTCCATGGGCAGGGTCGGGTCCTGCTTCGACAACGCCGCCGCCGAAGCCTTCTTCTCCAGCCTGGAGTGGGAGGTGCTGTCCCGGCACCGGTTCGTCGACACCCGACAGGCCCAAGCCGTCGTGCTCGAGTGGTGCCACGGCTTCTACAACCACACCCGCCGGCACAGCAGCGCTGGCATGATGGCACCCATCACCTACGAGACCACCGCCCTCAACCGAGAAGCGGCATAAGAAACCCTCCACGGTTCGGGGTGAACCTCACAGCGCCAGGCGATGTAGACCTTTTGGTGAGCGTCATTGGCCTCGATCGCGGCCGCGAGGCGGTTGAGCTGCTTGTCGGTGAGGTTCTCTGCCCCGGCTCGCAGCAGGCGCTGGATGCCGTAGAGCGGGTCGCCCTTGCGGCCACGATGCCCGGTGGTGTCTTGCTGGACCCTTCGTCGGACCTCGTCCACGGCCTGGGTGCCGAGCTTCACGACGTGGAAAGCGTCCAGGACCGCGACGGCGTCGGCGAGCTCGTCATCGATCGCGCTCTTGTAGCCTCCGAACGGATCCAGTGCCGCGACACCGATCCCGGCCCGGAATGCTTCTCCTCGTTGGGTGAGCCAGTCGGCGTAGGCCTTCTTCGACCGGCCCGGCACCAGGTCCAGCAGTCGGGCGTGAGGGCGGCCGTTCTCGTCGCGGGTCAGGTCGACCATCCCGGTCAGCTCCTTGGGGCCCTTCCTGCGGGGGTCGCCGTGGTGCCAGATGTGCTCATCGACCCCGATCGAGGTGACCCCGGCGAACCGGGACTCATCAGCTGCCAGCCGCTCCAGCTCGGGCCTGATCGCGCGCCAGGCCGTCTTCCACGCGATCCCGAGCTGGCCTCCCAGCCCGCTGATCGTGGCGTGCTCACGCCGGAGCTGCTCGATCGCCCACCCGATCGCGCGGGTCGTGACCGATCCCCGCGCCGGGACCAGACTCGGGACCTGCTCGCTGAACATCCCGCGCGGGCACCCGGGATCAGGGCAGCGCCACAATCGTTGCCGCCAGAGCAGCTCCACGCGTGCCCCGGCGTGGGGAACATCGTGAAGGCGCCGCATCCGACGGCCGCGGCTCGCAGCCACGACACCGCAGTCGGGACAGCCCATCAGACGCCACGGCGTCGAGACCGTCACCGCGAGCAGGTCTGCCTCGCGCTCCACCGCCTCGACCTGCACGCCCGGCAAGCCGAGCAGCACGTCACAGCGCGAGCATGGATCCGTGGTCGCGGGTGCCGCAGGGCACCCCGTAGCGTTGGTCAACGTCGAGGTCTCCGGAACGAACAGTTGCTTGGTCGCTACTGATCATCGGGGACCTCGACCACCTACCCCCGGACTACCGCGCCGACACCCCATCTCCCCACCGGATGTCCGAAGAGCCAGTAATGGAGGCCAGCGCTCCCCGAGATTGAGTCTCAGGCGAAACAGGGTAGGGAAACTCGACGCCGCTGTCGTCGCGCTTGAGCAGGCCGCGATCCAGGCATCGTGCGAAACCGGCTTCTCGTCGGACAACAGGCCGCTGCATTCACCGCCGCTGCACTGCCTCTCGGTCATAGGAGTCTCACTGTCGCTAGACCAACGCGAACGTGCTTGCACCTGCTGTAGCTGAGGCCTCGGTTGACCGGCGCACCCGAGGAAGGACAACGAAACTGCTGCTTCTCCTCCAGGCCTCACTCACCGGCAGCCCGCGTCGTGCGCCAATCCCGACGCTCAAGTCTGAGGCGGTCTTGTTGCTGAAGGAGTCCGATGAGTGCCTGATCGATCGAACGCCTAGCATTCCTTGCCTCCGCCCCGATTTCTGACGCGATTCCCCAGAGCGTGTCGGGAGGCAAACCCGCTTCGCGCGCAGCAACAAGCCGCTCAGCGTGGGCGGATACGAACACCAGCGAAGCTCCCAACTCTGTAGGCAACTTGCCAAACACGCCGCCGTCAAAGATCGGGGCAAGCATCCGTGGCGGACCGATGTCCGATTCTCCCGTTGCCAATCGGAAGTCCTCTCGATCTCCGAGGAGTTGAAGAACTCCGAGGTCCCGGTCAAGGCGCCAGCACTCTTCAATGGCCCGGTCGGTCAGAGTCTGGTCTTCTTCGCTGTGGGCTGTGAATGCCGAGACCATGGACTCGCTGGACGCCCTCTGTTTCTCAGCCACGAACTGCTCGCGTGCCCACGCGAGTTCGGCGGAGGAGCGTTCGGTGGCGGCCCGTAGCGCACGACTGCTCCCGACATACGTGATGGCAGCGCCCACGAGCACGCCCACTACGCCCAGGACGGGTGCGATCCAGACTTCCACAGCTCCATCCTGCCAGTCGTTGTTCGACTGACGAATGATGCGACCGCATCCTTACCCACCATGCACGTCCATCGCGGGAAGGGACACGCACCTGTTTGGCGTCAACGTTCTGACTGACCTCGGAGGCCCATGATGCCCACGTTCTTCGATTCCACTGCCGACGCCGCTGAGGCATCCGAGGCGCTGCGGGGGTTGGCTCACGCGAGCCGTACGTTCGATCAGCCCGCGCAGATGTACGGGGTGATCGGCGACCTCTCGTCCGGGATGCGGTCACTGCGGCAGGTGCTCGACCAGATCGCCGATGTGCACGAACGCAAGGCCGCGCACGCGTTCAACGACGACGGGAACCACGAGGCTGGGCTGCGGGACGCGCTGGCCGCTGCGGAGGAGCTGCACCAGGCGGCGAACCTCGTCGACCGAGCCTACGACCGGCTCGCGGAGGGATTCATCGCGGCCGGTCGGATCGCCTGGCACCCCGACCCCGCTGTCGAGGAGGCCGCGCCGTCGAGGTGGGTCAACGTGGTGTTCCTTCAGGGTGATGAGGCCGACAGGCCGTTGCGCATCCTCGGTGAGCTGGGGCATGTCGATGTGGTGGACTACCTCGCGCAGTGGGACTACGGCGACGAGACCACGCAGGCGGCGCTGGAGAACGGGTACGTCTACGACGAGCCCGGCGAGGGCACCAACGACCGGGTGGCGATCTCGGGCGACTACGCGCTGGTCGTCAACCCGCACGTCGGCTACGTCTCGCTGCTGCGCCGCTACACCGAACCCGGCACCGAGGCCCAGGAAGCCGAGCAGGCCGGGCCGTCGTCGATGCGGGACGGCCCGGAGTTGCTGGTGTCGTACTCATCGCCGGGCGCGCCGAAGCGGACCGACCTTTCGACCTCGAAGTCGGATGGGTCGTGGTTCGAGCCCGCGAAGATCGCTGCGGTGAAGCAGGCGCGGGGGCTGGGGCTGTGACCCAGGATCGGGAGCGGCTGCACACCGCCGTTCTGGTGGCACCGTCGAAGGAACGACGGAAGCTCCGCAAGCAGCGCCGCCGCGCAGAGGCCCGGCTCCACGCCGAGCAACGCAAGGCCGCGCTCGCCGCCGCGAAGGCGAAGGCCGAGCAGGAGCGGGCCGAGCGGCGCGCCACGATCTACCTGCCGAAGGCTGGTGAGCCAGGTGCCGCTCGGTTGCGGACGCCGAACCGGTTTCATCTGACCAGGCATCAGGACACGTCGGCGACGTTGGCGGGTGCGTATCCGTTCGTCGCCGAGGGCGGTCTCGGCGCCGATGGCGTATTCGTCGGTCAGGACCTGTACTCGGGTGGGAGCTTCGTCTACGACCCGTGGGTGTTGTACGCGCGCGGGATCATCACCGCTCCGAACGTGGTGCTGGCCGGGATCGTCGGCTCGGGGAAGTCGAGCCTCGCCAAGTCGCTCTACACGCGGTCGTTGCCGTTCGGTCGGCGCGTGTACGTTCCCGGCGACCCGAAGGGCGAGCACACCGCGGTCGCCAACGCCGTCGGTGGCCGGGCGATCGTGCTCGGCCACGGACTCAACACCCGCCTGAACCCGCTCGACGAAGGCCACCGACCAGCGGGCCTCTCCGACGAGCAGTGGGCCTCGACGGTTGCGGCCCGGCGTCGTGACCTGATCGGCGCGCTCGCCGAGACCGTGCTCGCGCGAGGGTTGTCGCCGTTGGAGCACACCGCGATCGACATCGCCCTGACCCAGACGGTGCGGGACGACGACGTGCCGATCCTGCCGATGGTCGTCGAACGCATCCTCGCACCCGGCTCGGATGCCGACGGCAGGCTTGCCGAGGACGGGCGTCTGGTCGGTCACGCGCTGCGCCGTCTCGTAGCCGGTGACCTGGCAGGATTGTTCGATGGGCCGTCCACGGTCAGGTTCGATCCGTCGTTGCCGATGATCTCCCTCGACCTGTCCCGTGTCACGGAGAACTCGACGCTGATCTCGGTGTTGATGACGTGCTCGTCGGCGTGGATGGAATCGGCCTTGTTGGACCCGAACGGTGGGCAGCGGTGGGTGATCTACGACGAAGCCTGGAGGCTCATGTCCCACCCGGCGTTGCTGCGGCGGATGGACGCGCACTGGCGACTCGCCAGGCACTACGGGATCGCGAACATGCTGATCTTCCACAAGCTCACCGACCTCGACAACGTGGGCGACCAAGGCTCCGCGATGCGGTCCCTCGCCAACAGTTTGCTTGCGAATGCGGAGACGCGGATCGTGTACCGGCAGGAGTCCGACCAGCTCGGCCCGACCGCGACCGCGCTCGGATTGACCGGCACCGAGCAGCAGCTCTTGCCAAACCTCGGCGTCGGTCAAGGCCTGTGGCGGATCAAGGCTAGGAGCTTCGTTACCCAGCATCAGCTGCACCCGGCAGAGCTCGCCTTGTTCGACACCAGCAGCCGCGCGGCGGGAGGCCACCGATGAACCTCACCAGCCCGCGCCGATCCACCCCGAACGACGAAGAGCAGCCGGTTCCGGTTGAGCTGCCGCACGTCCTCGTGATCGTCGCCGCCGACGGAACACTGACCGCGACCGTCGGTGGAACACCCTTCCCAGCACCCGGCGAGACCGCGTGGACGCGGACGACGTTCGGGCCGCTCATGGACGCGATCACCAAGGACCGAACCGTCGCGGTCCGAGTGGAGGTACGTGAGTGTGACGGGAGCGTCTTCACCGACATCATCCGCCCCCGCACACCCCGACGCGCCGTGTCGTTGCCGGAGAAGCCGGTGCCGGAGACGCGGCGCAGTCGCCACGCACGCCGGGTGCCGCGCCTGATGGAGGTCACCGCCGACAGGTTCGTCCCCGGCGAGGATGTCGCCCTCGCGACAATCGTCTCCCACACCGACGCGACCGGAACCGGCGAGGCCCGCGCGCTCATCGACCTCGACACACTGCCCGACGCTGCGGGGCAGGAGGTCGTCCTGCTCGGGCGTATCTCGGGCACGTTCGCGGTGCGGCGGCTGACATGAACCAGCGACAAGCCGGTGGCATGGGCGACGAACTCACCAACGCCGCCCTCGTCGGGCTGATCGGCATGTTCGGGATCGCGCTCGTCCTGCGCGCGGCTGGCAGTGTCACCGCGTTCTTCACCGGCCTGCCGCAGCCGGACGCAGGCCCGGCCGCGGGCCTCGGAGTGCTGCTCAACCCCGCCGACCCCGCGACCGCGCTCGGTGCCGATGGGCTCAACCCAATCGTCTACTGGCTCGTCAGTGCCGTCATGCTCGGCGGTCTGGCCGCCGTCGCGGTGTGGCTGTGGATCGTGCTGCGCCACCACACCAGGAAGACCGAGACCGATCCGCACCGTCTCGCCGGGATCGCCACCAGCCAGGAAGTGAAGACGGCCGCGTCAGCGAAGGCACTGCTGCACCGTGCTGGGACATTGCGGCCGTCACTTGAACACCCAACCCCGGAAGATGTCGGCTACCTCCTCGGAGCCAGCCGCGGCACGAAGGTATGGGCATCGGTCGAAGACTCGATCCTGCTGATCGGCCCACCCCGCTCCGGCAAAGGCCTCCATGTCGTCATCAACGCGATCCTCGACGCACCCGGCGCGGTCGTCACCACCAGCACCAGGCCCGACAACCTCACCGCCACCCTCCGCGCCCGCCGCCGTCGCGGCGGGCCGGTCGCCGTGTTCGACCCGCAACACCTAGCCGAGGGCATCCCGGCCGGACTGCGCTGGTCACCCGTGCGAGGCTGCCACGATCCACTCACCGCGATGATCCGCGCCAACGGCCTCGCCGCCGCCACCGGCCTGAGCGCTGGCGGGGTCGAGTCCGGAGGATTCTGGGAAGGCAAGACCCGCACCGCACTTCAGAGCTTGCTGCACGCTGCAGCACTCGACGGCCGGCCACCCGCCGAGCTGTTCAGATGGACCCTCGACCCCAGCGCTGCGTCTGAGGCGGTCGCGATCCTCAACTCACATCCGAACGCGGCGATGGGCTGGGACGACTCGCTGGCCGCGATGATCGACGCCGACCCCAAGACCCGCGACAGCATCTGGCAAGGCGTCTCCCTCGCACTCGCCGCGCTTGCCGACCCGCGTGTGCTCGACGCGGTGTCGCCCGGGCCGCACGAGCGTTTCGACCCAGAGACCTTCCTCGCCGAGCAGGGCACCCTCTATCTGCTCGCCACCGGGGCAGGTGCGGGTGCGTCCGCGTCGCTGGTTGCGGCGTTCGTCGAGGACCTGATCGAAACTGCCCGCAGGCTCGCCGCCCGTTCACCTGGTGCCCGGCTCGATCCGCCGCTGCTGCTCGCCCTCGACGAGATCGGGAACCTCGCACCCTTGCCGTCGCTCCCGACACTGATGGCTGAAGGCGGCGGCACCGGGATCACCACCATGCCCGTCTTGCAGTCACTCGCCCAGGCACGCGACCGGTGGAGCGAGCACCAGGCAGGCGCGATCTGGGACGCCAGCATCGTCAAGATCATCCTCGGCGGCGCCTCCAACAGCCGCGACCTCCAAGACCTCTCCACCCTCATCGGCGAACGAGACGAGTACACCGACAGCATCACCCTCGGCGACCGAGGTACTCGCTCCAACCAACGCTCTGTTCGGCGCGTGCCGATCCTGCCGCCCGACCGCATCCGCACGCTGCCGTTCGGCACCGGCATCACCATGCTCCGCTCCGCGCCACCCATCGTCACCGACCTGCGCGCCTGGCCCACCCGGCAGGATGCCGCGCAGCTCCGCAGCGACCGAGCCGAACTCGAAGCCCTCCTGCGCCGCCCCGCACCCTGACGACTCTGGGTGCCGGGGCGCACCTGCCTGACACAGCGACCACATGCAGCTGGCCGCCCAAGTTCAGGAGGACGCCATCATGGCCATTCACACCCAGGAATCACTGTCGGGCTTCATCGCCTCGGAGCCGTTGCTCACCGAGACGGCCAAGGGCGACGCGAGGTTCTTCGCTCGCATTGGGAAGGAGCACTTCCGCCGGGAGGAGGACGGCTCGTTCACTCAGACCGAGACGACCTACCACCACCTGGTGATGTTCGGACGGTCGGCCGAGCATGCGCACGCGAACTTCGCCCAGGGCGACAACTTCGTGGCCGAGGGCTACACGCGCCCGGTCAACTACGAGCGCAACGGCCAGGCGATCGAGGGCGAAGAGTTCATCGCCAAGAAGATCGGCCACGA
>JAKOZM010000106.1 GCA_029779995.1 Actinomycetes bacterium | reverse complement strand
CGACCATTTATTACTCGCCAGTAACATGGAGAGAACATTTATCCCCTGGAGGTCCGTATGGCACAGGCAGGTCGCAACGTCGTATTCGTCGATGGGGTGCGAACTCCGTTCGGCAAGTCCGGGCCCAAGGGCCTCTATGCCGAAACCCGAGCCGACGATCTGGTCGTACGGGTGATGCGCGAGTTGCTGCGGCGCAACCCCAATCTGCCCCCGGAGCAGATCGATGAGGTGGCGATTGCCGCCACCACCCAGATCGGCGACCAGGGGCTGACTCTCGGCCGCAGTGCGGCGATGCTCGCGGGCCTGCCGAAATCGGTGCCGGGTTACTCGATCGACCGCATGTGCGCCGGTGCCATGACGGCAGCCACCAGCGTCTCCGCCGGAATCGGTGTGGGTGCCTACGACGTGGCCATCGCTGCCGGCGTCGAGCACATGGGACGCCATCCGATGGGCGAGGGCGTCGATCCCAACCCGCGGTTCCTGGCTGAGCGCATCGTCGACCCGGAGGCTCTGCTCATGGGTAAGACGGCCGAGAACCTGCATGACCGCTTCCCGCACCTGACCAAGGAGCGTGCCGACGCCTACGCGGTCGCCTCCCAGGAGAAGACGGCAAAGGCGTATGCCGACGGCAAGATCCAGCCCGACCTCGTCCCCGTGGCCATCCGGACCGCAGATCTTGGCTGGGGCCTGGCGACCGCTGACGAACCGCCTCGCCCCGGCACCTCGATGGAGTCGTTGGGCAGCCTGAAGACACCCTTCCGCCCCCATGGCAGGGTGACCGCCGGCAACGCGGCCGGACTCAACGACGGCGCGACTGGCGCGATCCTTGCCGCCGAAGAGGTGGCTGATGCGCTGGGCTTGAACAAGAAGATGCGCCTGGTCTCCTTCGCCTTCGCGGGCGTGGAGCCCGAGGTAATGGGCTACGGACCCGTCCCGGCGACGGAGAAGGCGCTGAGCAAGGCCGGCCTGGGCATCGAGGACATCGGCCTGTTCGAGATCAACGAGGCGTTCGCCGTGCAGGTCCTGAGCATGTTGGACTTCTACGGCATCGCCGACGACGATTCGCGGGTGAATCCGATGGGCGGGGCGATCGCGGTCGGACATCCGCTGGCCTCCAGCGGCATCCGGCTCATGACGTATTTGGCCAAAGACTTCGCCGACCACCCCGAGGTGCGCTACGGCCTGACCAGCATGTGTATCGGGCTGGGCATGGGCGGGACTGTCATCTGGGAGAACCCCAACTACACGCAGGAGGCCTGAGCCATGACCGACAGCATTTCCAAGCCGATCCCTCAGTCCGATGCCGACGCCGCCCTGGACGAGTCGATCCAGTTCGCTGATGAGGTCGTGACACACGCCAAACTGCGCACGGCCGAACTGCCGCTTGGCGCCGGCACCGCCGCGATCATCACCCTCGACAACGGTTTCGATCACACCAAGCCGAACACCTTCGGCCCCGGTGGTCTGCTCGAACTCAAGGCGGCACTGACGCAAGCCCAACAGATCCCGGATCTGGCAGCCATCTGTGTCACGGGCAAGCCGTTCGTCTTCGCCGTAGGGGCGGACCTCACCGGCGTGCCGCGGCTGACCGACCGGGGCCAGGCATTGGCGATCGGCCGGCTCGGCCATGAAGTCCTAGGCATGCTCGGCTCGTCCAGCGTCCCGACCTTCGCGTTCATCAACGGCGCGGCCATGGGCGGCGGCGTCGAGGTCGGCCTGCACTGCCACTACCGGACCATCTCCTCCGGGGCGGCCGCCTTCAGCCTCCCTGAGGTGTTCCTGGGTCTGATCCCCGGCTGGGGCGGGGCGTACCTGCTACCCAACCTCATCGGACCGGCCAAGGCAGCCAAGGTGGTCATCGACAACCCGATGGCTCAGAACAAGCAACTCAAGCCGGCGCAGGTGGCCGAACTCGGGATCGCCGACGTCATGCTCGAGCCTGCGGACTTCCTCGAGGAGTCGCTGCTGTGGGCCGCGAAGGTGCTGACCGGCGAGATCGTGGTCGAGCGCGCCGAGATCGATCGAGGGGCGGCTTGGGACGAGACCGTGGCAAAGGTGCGTGCCGGTCTGGACGCCCGACTGAAGGGGGCCACCCCGGCTCCCTACCGCGCACTGGACCTCATCGCGCTGGCAAAGACCGCCACGCGGGCAGAGGGGTTCGCGGCAGAGGACGAGGCGCTTGCTGACCTGATTATGGGTAATGACCTGCGTGCAGGGCTGTACTCCTTCGACCTCGTGCAGCGGCGCGCCAAGCGCCCCGTCGGCGCTCCGGACAAGAAGCTGGCCCGACCGGTCACCAAGGTCGGGGTCGTCGGGGCGGGTCTGATGGCCTCGCAAATGGCCCTGTTGTTCGCGCAGCGGCTGCAGGTCCCAGTGGTCATGACCGATCTCGATCAGGCCCGAGTCGACAAGGGGCTGGCCTACGCGTATGCGCAGATCGACCAGATGGCCGCCAAGGGTCGCGTCAACGGCGACAAGGCGAATCGCCTCAAGGGTCTGATCACCGGGTCGGTGACCAAGGAGGCCTTCGCGGACGCCGACTTCGTGATCGAGGCCGTGTTCGAGGACATGAAGGTCAAGCAGCAGGTCTTCGCCGAGTGCGAGGCCGTCATTCGCCCCGACTGCATCCTGGCCACCAATACGTCCTCGCTTTCGGTGACGGAGATGGCCAGCGGACTGCAGCACCCGCAGCGGGTGGTCGGTTTCCACTTCTTCAACCCGGTCGCGATCATGCCGCTGCTGGAGATCGTGCGCGCCGAGGCCACTGACGATCCGACGCTCGCCACGGCATTCGTCGTAGGCAAGTCGCTGAAGAAGTCGTGTGTGCTGGTCAAGGACGCCCCGGCGTTCGTCGTGAACAGACTGCTCACGCGTTTCATGGGCGAGGTCACCCGCAGCGTCGACGAGGGCACCCCCTTTGAGGTCGCCGATCGTGCCATGGACCCCCTGGGTCTGCCGATGACGCCGTTCACCTTGCTGCAACTGGTGGGCCCGGCTGTCGCCTTCCACGTCTCCGAGACGATGCACGAGGCCTACCCGGATCGGTTCTACGTCTCCGACAACCTCAAGAAGGTCGTAGAGGCCGGCAAGGGCGCGATCTGGGACTACTCCACGGGCACACCTCAGGTCGATCCGGAGGTGGCGGCTCTGTTCGCGCAGGGGGACGCGCCGATGACCGAGGAGCAGGTGCGCACCCGTGCGCTCGACGCCCTGGCCGAAGAGGTGCAGTTGATGCTGGATGAGGGCGTCGTCGCCCAGGCACAGGACATCGACCTGTGCATGATTCTGGGGGCTGGCTGGCCCTTCCATCTCGGCGGCATCACGCCGTACCTGGACCGTTCCGGTGTGAGCGAGAAGGTCAATGGCAAGCGCTTCCTGCCGGCTGGGGTCGCCAGCCTGCCGTAAGCACTACTCGCCCTCGCCGTCTCGCGCCTGTCGCGAGGCGGCGAGGTGCTTTTCTCCACGGTCGCGCAGTTTCGGCGCAGAAAGTGCTGAGCACACCGCTGGGTTCAGGCGTTCGTCACGTGCCCAGCCGTTCGGTGTGGCGCGCCCGGAATTGACGAACCGATGTACCGCAGACGAACGACTGTGGCCAATGGTGCCAAGTCCGATCGCGGCGAAGCCTGGGTTCCTACCTCACCCGCACCCGGATCCGCTGGCTCATCAATTCCTGCCCCCCGGCCCCGGTCAGGTTCACCACACAGACATCCTGCCCACGCGACGTGCCAGTGATATTGACGATCTGCCATCGGGACGCACCCGGTCCGTCTGCCACTCGGGTCTTGCTCGTCGAGAAGTGAACGTTCGTGCAGTCTGCGCGGTCCGTGCGCCACGAGGATGCCTCGGCGCGGGTCACTGAGCCCAGCACGACGGGCCTGGTATCACCAACGCGTACCCGCACGGTTCGGGTGGGTATCCTCTTTGCCGCCGCAGAGGCGGCCGTCCCACACGAGCCGCCCTTCGCCGGGGTGATCTTCATCCGGTAGAGGTCCGTGTAGTTGAAGACAAACGGGTCGATGGCCAGACACCCCGGTCCGCTGCCGGTATCAAGGACCGCGTCGGACCTCGGACCTGTGATCTGGAAGTGGTAACCGCGGACGTCCATCGGGAATTTGATGTACGTCATCAGAAATGACGTGTACCCCGAGCCCCAAGTGACTGCCTTCCACGCGGCGCCCGGCGAGGCTTGACTGACCATCTCGAACTGCACCCAGCGAGCAAGGGCGTCCTTGAGCGGGTTCCACGTCGGGTTGCAGAAGCTGAAGAAGGTGTTCTTCACCTCGCTCTTGGTGTACGAGAACCCGCCGCCGGCTGGTGCCGGCTGACCCTCGGCGAAGTCCTGCGTGTACCAGCACAGATTGTCCGTGCTGCGCAGCATAAGGCGCGGGTAGAGCGGCTGGGTCGGTTGCAGGCTGTTCTGCACCTCGATGGTGATGTCCTGGCCCGCCACGGCGGGACCTGCGGAGAGTACGAGTGCGGTGGTCACGAGGGCGACGCGAAGCATGCTACTGAGCGTAGCCACTTCGTCACTCTGCGGGCTCGGCCACCGGCTCTGTCTGGGCAGCGGCGATCCAACCAATGACGTGATGGCCGATCTGCTGAGCCGTGAGCCCGATCTCGTCGAGCACCTGCCCGCGACTGCTGTGGTCGAGGAAACGTTGTGGAATCCCGATCGTGCGCACCGGGACGTCACAATCGGCCTCCCGCAACGCCTGTGAGATGGCGGCGCCGACTCCGCCGACCACGCCGTTGTCCTCGATCGTGACAACCAGGCGGAAGGCTGGCGCCAGGGCCACGATCTCGTCGGGAACGGGTTTCACCCACCGCGGGTCCACCACGGTGGCCCCGATCGACTGGTCCGCCAACCGACCGGCCACGTCGATTCCCGTTGTGGCCATCGAACCCACCGCGATGATGAGGACATCCGCTGGTCCGTGTTCGGCCAGGATGTCCACAGCCCCGAAGGCGCGCACCTCGGCGATGGGAGCCGGGAGAGCTCCCTTGGCAAAACGCACCACGGTCGGCCCATCCGCCACCGAGACCGCCTCGCGCAGCGCCTCCTGCAACCGTTCCCCATCGCGGGGAGCAGCCAAGCGCAGCCCGGGCACGACCTGCAGGATCGACATGTCCCACATGCCGTTGTGGCTGGCGCCGTCGTCGCCAGTGACGCCCGCCCGGTCGAGCACGATCGTCACGCCGGCCTTGTGCAAAGCGGCGTCCATCAGGACCTGATCGAAAGCCCGGTTCAGGAACGTCGCGTACAACGCCACCACGGGATGCAGCCCACCCATCGACATCCCGACTGCCGATGTGACGGCATGCTGCTCGGCGATCCCGACGTCGTACACCCGATCCGGGAACTGCTGTTTCATCTGCGCCAGACCGGTGGGGCCGAGCATCGCCGCGGTGATCGCCACGACGTCCGGACGCTCAGCGGCGATCGCGCAGATCTCCTCCGAGAACACCGAGGTCCACGAGGCCCCTGCCACTTTCGTGGGCCGACCGGTCACCGGATCGATGACACCCACGCCGTGGAAGCGGTCGGCTTCGTCCTGTTCAGCGGGCGGGTAACCCCGGCCCTTCTGCGTGAGCACATGAACCAGTACGGGCCCGGGATACCGCTTGGCCTTACGCAGAGCGACTTCGACGGCTTCGAGGTCATGGCCGGCGACCGGGCCGATGTACTTCAACCCAAGATCCTCGAACATCCCCTGCGGGGCGACCATGTCCTTGACGCCCTTCTTGAAGCCGTGCAGGGTCTCGAACGCGGGACGGCCCACGACCGGCGTCCGATCCAAGACACGACGACCCCAGTCGAGAAACTTCTCGTACCCACCGGTCGTGCGCAGCGTGGCCAGATGATTGGCCAAGCCTCCGATCGTCGGATCGTAGGAGCGCTCGTTGTCGTTGACCACGATCACCATGGAGCGGTCGGATCCAGCGATGTTGTTCAGAGCCTCCCACGCCATCCCACCGGTCAACGCGCCATCGCCGATGATGGGCACGACGTGGCGCTTGCCCAGGTCACCGCGGGCTTGCCAGGCCTTGGCCAGGCCGTCCGCGTAGGACAGTGCCGTACTGGCATGGGAGTTCTCGACCCAGTCGTGGTCGCTCTCCGCTCGGCTCGGGTACCCGGACATCCCACCGCGCTGGCGCAGATGGTCGAAGTCGTCGCGGCGTCCGGTGAGGATCTTGTGCACGTACGCCTGATGGCCGGTGTCCCACAGCAACGCATCACGTGGTGAGTCGAAGACCCGGTGCAGCGCGATGGTCAGTTCGACCACGCCGAGGTTCGGACCGAGGTGACCCCCGGTGCGGGACACCTTCGCTACGAGGAACTCCCGGATCTCTGCCGCCAACGCGTCCAGCTGAGCACCATCAAGTGTCCGGAGGTCATCCGGGCTGTTGATCTGGGACAGGACAGACACCACTTCAGTGTACGGGCCGCTGCTTCCCGCGCCCGCTGGGGAACGCTTCACAACCGCGGCTTCCAGATGTGTCCGCGCAGGCCCTGCTCGACCAGTTCCACCTCCCGCAAGGAACGGCTGAACTGGGCCGCCAGTGCCTCGAGCGCGGCCAGCGACGCCTCGATCTCGGCCTGCTCCACATAGTCGCGCAACTGCGCGCGCACGTTGCGGTACACCTCTCGCGTGCCGTCCAGGGTGGCGCGTGCGTGCTCATGGGCCGCCATGGCCAGCACCAGTGGATGCCGACGCACCGGCGACGTGCGGTACTCCGGCGGCAGCCGGTCCAGCAGCCACGCGCTGACCTGCCCCTCGTAGTCGACCGGAGGCAGGTCCGTCGGCCAGCCCGGAGGAGCAGCCGTCACGCCTGCAGCAGCGACCGCAGCACGTACTGCAGGATGCCACCGTTGCGGTAGTAGTCGGCCTCACCCGGGGTGTCGATGCGCACCACAGCATCAAACTCGACATCGCCGGCACGTACCTTCACCGTTGCCGGGATCTGGCCATCGTTGAGAGCCGTCACACCTTCCACGTCGAACGTCTCCGTGCCGGTCAGCCCGAGGCTGTCGGCGTTCTCACCGTCGGGGAACTGCAAGGGCAGGACACCCATGCCGATGAGGTTGGACCGGTGGATGCGCTCATAGGACTCGGCGATCACGACCTTGACCCCGAGCAGGGAAGTGCCCTTCGCCGCCCAGTCCCGTGATGAGCCGGACCCGTACTCCTTACCGGCCAGGATCACCAGTGGCGTGCCCTGCGCGGCGTAGTTCTGAGCCGCGTCGTAGATGGTGTTCTGCGCACCCGTGGTGAAGTCATAGGTGAATCCACCTTCGACCCCGGGGACCAGCTGGTTGCGCAGCCGGATGTTCGCGAATGTGCCCCGGATCATCACCTCGTGATTGCCGCGCCGCGATCCGTAGGAGTTGAAGTCCTTCATTCCCACGCCATGGTCGGCCAGGTAACGGCCAGCAGGCGAATCCCCCTTGATCGCACCAGCCGGCGAGATGTGGTCGGTGGTCACAGAGTCGCCAAGTTTGGCGAGCACGCGGGCACCGTGGACATCTGTGACGGGCACCGGGGCCGCGGCCATTCCCTCGAAGTACGGTGGCTTGCGCACGTAGGTCGAGTCGGGGTCCCACGCGAACGTGGCACCAGTCGGCGTCGGCAGGTTCTGCCAGGTCGCATCACCGGCGAACACATCGGCGTACCGGCGGGCGTACATATCCTCATCGATCGCCTGCCGGATCACGTCCTGCACCTCAGCGTCGGTGGGCCAGATGTCGCGCAAGTACACCGGCTGCCCGTCGGCACCCACCCCCAACGGCTCGGTCGTGATGTCCAAGTCCATCCGCCCGAGCAAGGCGTAGGCCACCACCAGGGGCGGCGACGCGAGATAGTTCATCTTCACATCGGGATTGATCCGGCCTTCAAAGTTCCGGTTGCCCGACAGTACGGAGACTGCCGCCAGATCGGCGCTCTGGATCGCGGC
>JAKOZM010000103.1 GCA_029779995.1 Actinomycetes bacterium | reverse complement strand
AACGGCACTGTGCGGGCCATCGCAAGCCTGCAGGTCGGCTCGGAGTACATCCCGTACTTGGAGTCCGTCTCCCGGTCGTGGCCCGAGCAGGCCCAACGCACCTTCGCCATCGTGGCCCGCAGCAAGGCCCTCGCGGCCACGTACAACGCCGACTGTGGCTGTCACGTCACCGACGACGGGTTCTTGGGTTACCGCGCGGTCAGCGCCAAGGGGTACCCCGCGTGGCGCAAGGCCATCACGAAGACGGCGGGCAAGGTGGTCGCCTATCAGGATGCGATCGTGGACGTCCCCGTCATCGACTCCACCGGTGGGGCCACACTCAACGCCTCCGACGTCTGGGGTAAGGACCTCGCCTACCTGCGCAGTGCCAGCGACCCCTGGAGCCTGCAGGCCCGCAACAGCACGTACGCCGACTGGCGTGCCCAGACGCGCACGCAGGCGCAGGTGGCCAAAGCCTTCGGTCTGCCCGATGTGGCGAAGATCGATCTGCGTAAGCGCCTCGAAGGTGGTGCGGTGGGCTCAGCCATCGCGACCAGCGCAGAGGGCAAGACCGCCACGATCACCGGCGAGCAACTGCGGACTGCCCTGGACCTGCCGTCGGCGTTCATCGCACGTTCGGTCAGTGCCAGTCCGGTCTCGGCGACCTCCTTGTCGGCGGTACTGTCCAGTGGTCGGCCGGGAGCACCGGTTGTCGTGCAGGCCTCCGACACCGCTGTCGTGGCGCTGGCGGCCGCCTTCGCCGGGGCCAACGGACGCCCGCTGTACGTCATCGGCGGTATTGGTCCCGGAAAGGCCGCCGCCAAGGCCTTGCGCAAGAAGTCGATGACCGCCGTCGGGGCTTTCGCGGCGCCCGCGCTGCAGGCCCTCAACCGTCTGGGAACGGTGCGTCGGGTGACGGCGGACAACGCCCCCGCACTGTCGGTCAAACTGGCCCTGGCCGGTAAGCAGACGGGACGGCATGCCGTCTTCGCGGCCAGTGCAGGGGATCCGGCAGCGCTGGCCAGTGCTGCGATGGGCGCCGTACGCGCCGGCGGGTACCTGCTGGCCGTCGGTGACAGTCCCAGTGATGAGGCCGTCAAGGTGAGCAAGGTCCGCGGCAGTCGCACGATCGTGGTGGCGTCCAAGAAGGTCATGAGCAATGCGAACGCGGCGTTGTTCCGCAAGCCGGTCCGGCTCGGCACCAGCGATCCGGTGACGAGGGCCGCCCGCTTGGCGGCCCTGGGTCCGCGCCGCGGTGAGGCGATCCTGGTCGACTCCTCGCGCTTGATGGCCGCCGCAGCTGCTGCCGCCTCCGGTTACGCGGTGCTGCTGGTGGACACCAAAGGGCCCGGCCGCGCGCTGCAGTTCGTGCAGTCCAGTCCCGCCATCGCGGTCCTGCGTTCGGTCGGCGCCGATCCGGCCGTGGTGGCCGCGGTGCGCCAGGCGTGATCTATGCGAAGGCGGTCACGGTTTCGCCGGGGCCGTAGACGACGGCGGCATCCACTGCGAGCACACCAGCAATCAGCGCGAGGACTCCTCTCAGATCGCGGGTGACATCGAGAACCTGTAGCCGGCCGCCGGCAACCAGACCGACCTGCTGGGCATAGCCGCTGGCCGCGACCGCCAGCCCTTCGCTGGTGTACCCGGACAGGGCGCCGAGCGTGGCAGGGGGCAGGACCAAGGCATCGGGCATGCCACGCACATCGGCGGGGAAGAACCACTCGGCGTGCGCGTCCGCAGGGGCTGGTGCCATGCCGAACGGATCTGCGACCACGTAGATGTCGGCGTCGTCGCCGCCCACGGAGAGGTCCGCCGGGCCGGTGAAGGTGACATCACAGCCCGCCTCCCACACGGACACCATCCACACCGCCGACATCCAGTGCAGCGGCAGGTCCAGAGCGATGGTGTCGCCCTCACCCACCTCCGCCTCGAGCCGCAAGAAGTTGACCGTCTTGGTCACCCAGTTGTCGAAGGTGGCATGGGACAACTCGACCCGGCCCTGCGTGCAGTCAGTGATCAGCGGGGTGCCGGGATGGGCGGCCAGCGCGCGGGCGCGGGCACGAGCGAGGTCCATGGCCGCCCATCGTATTGGAGAGCACTGGCAGACTGGCAGGCGTGCTCGAGTCGATCCTGCTGGTGGGTGGCAAGGGAACCCGCCTGCGTCCGCTGACCATCCACACCCCCAAGCCGATGCTGCCGGTGGCCGGTGTGCCGTTCACGCAGCACCAGATCGCCATCGCCCGCGCCGCGGGCGTCACGCGTGTGGCGCTGGGCACGTCCTACCGCGCCGAGGTGTTCAGCGACTACTTCGGCGACGGGTCGGACTTCGGCGTGGCGTTGGACTACCGCGTGGAGGACGAGCCGCTCGGCACTGGTGGCGCGATCCGCAACGCTGCCGACGCCCTC